>DATGVD010000188.1:0-5260 GCA_035300785.1 Pyrinomonadaceae bacterium
AAAACTTCAATCTGATTCCGACGATGACCGCGGGCGAGAACGTCCGCCTGGCGCTCGCGTTTGGCGGTCTGCGGGGCTGGCCGCGTCGCCAGCGCGCCGAAAGTTTGCTCGAGCGAGTTGGATTAACTGATCGAGCTGAACATCGCCCGGGGGAATTGTCCGGCGGAGAACAACAGCGCGTGGCGATCGCCCGCGCCCTGGCCAATAGTCCGCGCGTTTTGCTTGCCGACGAGCCGACCGGGAACTTAGACTCGACGCGCGCGCATGAGCTGTTGGCGCTGCTGCGCGAAATGGTCGCGCGAGATAAGCTGACGGTGCTGCTTGTAACTCACGATCGCGAGTTGGCCCAGACTTTCGCGGATCGAATCATCTTGATGAAAGACGGGCGCGTACAGGAATGATAAGGCAAAAGGTAAAAGTCAAAAGTAAAAAGGGAAGAGGTGGACGGAGAGGCTCTGGTTGATCTTGACTTACTTTTACCTTTTTACCTTTTCCTTGAGGTAACATCATGTCAACACCAAATTCCCCCGAGATGACGCTGGAGGCGCTTCGTTCTGTTCCGCTGTTTGCGTCACTCGATGATGAAGCCGCGGGAGAACTGCGCGACCTGCTGCGAACCCGCGACGTGGCCGCCGGCGCCGCGCTCTTTCGCGCCGGCGACGATGGCGACGCGATGTATTTGATCGAAAGCGGGCGCGTGCGCATTACGATCACGGATGACGACAAGAAAACGATCACCCTGGCCGAGCTGGCGCAGGGCGACTTTTTTGGCGAGATGGCGATCATCGACGGCAAACAACGCTCAGCCGACGCGATCGTCTCGGAAGCTGCGCGGCTCGCGATCCTTTCCCGAGAGAACTTTCTCCGCTTCATTCGCAACAATCCGACGGTCGCGTTGGAGATGCTGAGCGCCACCTTCGGACGCTTGCGCCGCACGGACAAACTCCTGCAACACCGCGTCTCGCGCAATGTCAACGAGGAGCAGGACAAGCGCATGACCGTCGCCGATCGCGCGGCTGATGGTCTCGCTGAGTTTGGCGGCAGTTGGAAATTCATCGGAGCGTTCCTGCTGTTCCTGGTCCTATGGTGCGCGGTGAATACGTGGCTGCTGCGCGACAGAGGCTTCGACGCATTTCCGTATGTCTTCCTTAATCTCGTGCTGGCGGTGGTAGCGTCGCTGCAGGGCCCGATTATCATGATGTCGCAGAACCGGCAACAGGGTAAGGATCGGCTGCGCTCCGATCTGGACTTTCAGGTGAATCTGAAGAATGAATTGGCGTTGACGGAAGTTCTGCGCCGGCTCGACGTGCTTGAGAGCGAGCGTTTGCCACAATTGTTTTCGCAGCAGAACGAGAAGCTTGAAAAGTTAAGTGGCCCCACGACTATCGCCTCTGGTAAGAGCGCTCAGTAGAGGATATGTCCTACTTTGATAAGCCGTGTTCAGAGTACCGACTTTAGTCTGGTTTTTTTAAGGCAAGAAAAGGCCCAACTAAAGTTGGTACTCTATACGCCGTCAAATCAGGACACTACTTGGCGTTCTCGCAAACTTGCTCAGACAGGCGTTCCCATTCATAAATGATCAAGGCGATCCTTTTCGATTTTAACGGCGTCATCATCGATGACGAGCGTATTCACTTAAAAGCCTATCGGGAAGTGCTTGGCGGTGAAGGCGTCTCGCTTTCAGACGAAGAATATCTTCCGTGTCTGGGGATGGACGACGCCGCCTTCGTGCGGGCCGCGTTCGCGCGCGCCGGACGCCCGCTGACTGACAAAGCGATGCGCGCAGTGATCGACCGCGAACACGAGTTGCATCGAGCACTAATTGAAGCAGAGCTGCCCGTGTCTCAGGGAGTTGTTACGTTCATCAAAGCCGCGGCGCGGAAATATCAGCTCGGCATCGTCAGCATGGCGGAACGAAGCGAGATCGATCACGTGCTGCGTCTCGCGTCCCTCGGTAAAGTGTTCTCGGTGTTTGTTAGCGCAGAGCCGGGCTTGAGACATAAACCCGCGCCAGACTGTTACCAGCGCGCGCTCGATCTACTTAATGCGCAGCGTCGCGCCGATCGCCAGCTGCCTTTGCTGGCGCCCGAATGTCTGGCGATCGAAGACGCTCCGCCGGGAATTGAAGCTGCGCACGCCGCCGGCATGCACACAATTGGCGTGACCGCAACGGTTTCGGATGCTGAATTACGTGCGGCCGGCGCTGAGGTCGTCACCGCAAGTCTGGCTGACTGGAGCGTCGACGCGGTGCATCACTTATTCGACTAAGGATTGTTTGTGGGGCGGACAATTGTCATCGGAGACATTCATGGTTGTTTTGACGAGCTGATCGATCTGCTCGATCTGGTCAGGCTTCGTAAGCATGATCGTGTGGTCGCCGTCGGAGACTTGACTGTCAAAGGTCCAAAGAGCCGGGAAGTTTTGGATCTCTTCATCGACGACCCACGGTTTTCATCGGTGATCGGAAACCATGATCGCGCGCTGAGACAACACTGGCGCGGCGAGCCTGTCCGGCTAGTGCGAGCACAGAAGGCAGCGCGCGACGAACTTGAGTTCAACCGCAATCGCTACTCGGCTTATCTGCAATCGCTCCCATTCACGATCGATCTCGGTTCGCATCTAGTGGTGCATGCCGGAGTGCGTCCAGGAGTTCCCCTCAAGCATCAGATGGCCAGCGATCTGACCGGGCTACGCACGATGGGCGCAAATCCCTCTGGCCGCGAGGGCGTGCCCTGGTACGAAGTCTATCGGGGAAAGAGAATAGTGCTCTTTGGCCACTGGCCGGCCATCGAGCCCCGCCGGGCTCCGCGCGCCATCGGCGTCGATACCGGCTGCGTATACGGTGGTCGTCTGACCGCGTACATTATCGAATCGGATCAGTTCTTGAGTGTGTCCGCCTATCGTACATACGATGCTCCGAAGCGAAAGCTTCGTTGATGTTATCGTGCTTCTGGCCTTCCATCTGGAATACTCTACTGTTAATTCACCGCGCTTGACCGAAGTGAAGTATTACGATTCGGTTGTGCCGAATTTGCAACCCAATTCTTATTGCGTCCCGCCCGTGCTCGCAACCTGATCGAGCATCGCTGACTTCAGAAAAATGGTTTCAGGAACATTGGTTGCAACGTGAGGGCCGAGGCAGCTTTGTGCATTCGTGTATGCATACGGAAGAGAGGCATCAGCCACCCGGGGAGAATCGGCTGCTGTTTAAAAGATGAGTTCGAACCTACAAAGCAACAATCAAATTAAGGCCGCGGGTGCGGCGAAGCCAAAGCTGGTGCTGGCCGGCGCGCAGCAGGCATCGGAAACTCTGCTGTTCAATCGCGAACTGAGTCTGGTTGAGTTCTTCCGCCAGGTATTGGAAGCAGGACTGGAACAAGAAGTTCCGCTGCTCGAAAGATTGCGCTTCCTTACTATCTTTTCAAGTATTGTCGACGAATTTTTCATGATCCGGATCTCGGGCCTCAAGGAGGAATTTGAGGAAGGCTGGGTTCAGCCGTCACCTGATGGCCTGACCGCCGAAGAGCAACTGCGAGAGATCAGGCATCGCCTGCGGCCGATGATCGCCAGGCAGAGGCGCTGCATTTTGGAGGAAATTCTGCCGCAGCTCGCGGAGCAAAGAATTGTCCTTGCCTCTTACGAATCCTTATCCCGCGCGGAACGCAACGAGTTGGACGAGTATTTTAGGCAGAATGTTTTTCCGGTGCTGACTCCGTTGGCCGTCGATCCGGCTCATCCATTTCCGTATATCTCGGGGCTAAGCCTCAATCTCGGGGTGATGGTCGAATCGCGGGACGAACCCCGATCCATTGGCCGGAGTGAAGCGCGTTTCGTGCGGCTGAAAGTTCCGCCGGTCCTGCCCGGTCTGGTCAGGATTGGCCGCGAATCCAAATTCATTTTCTTAAGCGAACTCATTGGCGCAAACCTAGGCGTGTTGTTTCCCGGCATGCGCGTAGGCCGCGCGCACGCGTTTCGGGTGACGCGAGACGCAGACATCGAAATACGTGAAGACGAAGCCGACGATCTATTGCACGCTTTGCAGAAGGAACTAAGCAAGCGGCGCTTCGGCACACCGGTCAGACTGGAAGTTGCTGCCGACATGCCGGACGAGATGCTTGACTATCTGACAAACTCGCTGGGACTGGAGTCCGACGACATTTATCCGATCGATGGACCGCTGAACCTTGGAGACTTGTCAGTCTTGTGCGAGCTCAATCGTCCGGATTTGAAATATCGTGCGCTCCGCGCATCTGTTCCGGAAGTGCTCAAGGAGGGACGGTCGATCTTTGACGCAATCAAAGAGCGCGACGTCCTGCTGCACCATCCATACACGGCCTATGCAGCCGTGACTGATTTCATTCGGACCGCCGCGAATGATCCGGATGTGCTGGCAATCAAAATCTGTTTGTATCGCACCGGCCAACAGTCAGCGATTGCCGAGACCCTGATTGCGGCCGGCGAACAGGGGAAACAGGTGACCGCGGTGATTGAGTTGAAGGCTCGATTCGATGAAGAGAACAACATCGAGTGGGCCCAGCGGCTCGAGCGCGCCGGAGTACACGTCGTGTATGGACTTGTGGGTTTGAAAACTCACTGTAAGCTGACGTTGGTCGTGCGTCGCGAGCAGGGGTCGCTGAGAAGATACGTGCACATCGCTACGGGAAACTACACCCCAACGTCGTCGTCGACCTATACCGATCTGGGATTGTTAACGGCCGATCAGGAGATCGGCACGGACGCGACCGAGTTCTTCAATTATCTGACCGGTTATTCGCGGCAACAGAATTATCGACGGCTCCTGATCTCGCCAGTCAACCTGCGCGAGAAACTAACGGCGCTAATCGAGCGGGAAACGGCGAACGCAAAAGCCGGGCGCCCTGCGCAAATCATCGCCAAGTTGAACCGCCTGGCCGATCCCAACATCATTTATGCGTTGTACGACGCCTCAGCAGCCGGCGTACCGATCGACTTGATCGTGCGGGGGATTTGTATGCTGCGACCCGGGGTGCCCGGTCTTTCAGAGAACATCCGCGTGCGCAGCATCGTCGGACGCTTTCTTGAGCACAGCCGCATCTATTACTTTGCGAACGACGGTGATGAAGAGGTTTACATCGGCAGCGCGGACTGGATGCCGCGCAATCTGAACCGCCGCGTTGAGGTCGTCTGTCCGATCAACGATCTCAAATTGAAAAAATACCTGCGGCTGGAGGTCCTCGACGCTTACCTGCGGGACAACGTGAACGCTCGCGTGTTGCGGGCG
>DATGVD010000189.1:0-3218 GCA_035300785.1 Pyrinomonadaceae bacterium
AAGATGACTACGATCTTAAAAGCCGAGAACCTCGAGAAAGTATATCGCGTGGGCAAGATTGATGTGCCGGCCCTGCGCGGCGTGTCGCACGACGTGGAAGAGGGCGAATTCCTTTCCGTCATGGGGCCGTCGGGTTGCGGGAAATCAACCATGCTGCATTTGCTCGGCGGTCTGCTGACGCCGACGAAGGGCCGCATCGTAATCGCCGGAGAAGATTTGACCGCGGCGTCCGACGCCAAGCGCACCGACATTCGCCGGCGCAAGATTGGGTTTGTATTTCAACGCTTCAATCTCTTCCCCACCCTGACCGCTGAGGGAAATCTGCGCCTGGCCGAACGCATCCACGGCAATGGCGACGATGATCCCGGACACCGGCGCGAGATTCTGCGCCTGCTGCGGCTCGAAGACAAAATGCATCACAAGCCTTTGGAACTTTCCGGCGGCGAGCAGCAGCGCGTGGCCCTGGCGCGCGCGGTCGTCACCCGCCCCGCGATCGTGCTTGCCGACGAACCGACCGGCAATCTTGATTCGGAAAACTCAGCCATCGTTTTGAAGATGTTTCAGGAACTCAACCGCCGCTTTAATCAAACCATCATCATGATCACTCACAATCCCGAAGCGGCCGATGCCTCGCGTCGCGTTATTCAAATGCGCGATGGTCATATCGTCGAGCACGCTGCGCCGGTGCGAATACCCTGAGCCGGCGCCTAAACGAAACGGATAGTGCCGCCGCTAAAGTTCGGAAGCGCCGCTTCGGTCTCGACAAATCCCAATCTCTGGCTAATAATCACGCAGCACTGAACCAACCCATGGGATTTATCTCAACCAGCGCCAAGCGAGTCTTTTTCTGGACTTACCCCCGAACGTCGTGGCAATGGGATGTGCTGTGCGTGTTGATCTTGGTTTTCATATTTCTGACGCCTAAAAGCTGGTTTGAGAACACTGCTTTTCAACGCAGTCATGCGGCGCAAACCACCATCATCATGTCAGCCGATGTCGTAGGCGCTCAGTTGGATAAGGGTGAGATCGAGCGACACGCGAAGCAGCTCTCAGGGCGCGCCAACGCTCAGGTCATTGCCCTGCGTGAGCGGCGCGACGAAAGCGGGAAATTAATCGCGTATGAGGTTGACATTCGCTGACCATGCTTTATAATTTTCATGCTTAATTCGCCTGAGGCGTTTATTAAGATGACGCACTCAAGGCTTTTCAATAGGGCCCGATTGGGCCTTAAGTTTTAGTCAGGAGCCATTATGAAGAGACTTTTTTCCTTTAGTTTAGTAGCCGGTTTATTTCTGGCCACCATGTCCCTTGGTCCAGCTTCGAGAACCAACGCGCAAACCGCCGGCATGGTCAGCTCGATTATCCAGCGCCTGGAGCGCAACAAGCGAAACCTGAAGACGCTGCGCGCGGATATCACCATGGAGAAGTACAACTCGCAGCTTCGCGAAAAGGAGACGTGGTCCGGCATCGTGCTCTACATCCCGGTCGCGACGGGCAGTGCTTTCGTGCGGTTGGAGTGGAACAAGCCGCAGCACGAGATCCTGACAAGTGAAAACGGCAATTACATGTTATATCGACCACGCCTTGGCATTGCCTATGTCGGCCCTACGAATTCAATTAAGAATCCGAACGATAGCAGCGTATTGGCGTTGATGAATATGTCAGCCACACAATTGCGCACTCGGTTTGGCGAGTTTCAGGACATGCGCGAAGAAACGCTCTGGGGTGGCGTGGCCACGACGCACTTCAAAGTGTTCCCCAAAGTTGCCGCCAGCTATAAGTACATCGAAGTCTGGGTCGACAACGAAGGCATGCCGGTGCAAACCAAGATGGTCGAAAAGAACGACGATGCAACCACGGTACGCCTGACGAACTTGGCGAAGAACCAGACGATTCCGTTGGATCAGTTCAAACAAAACCTGGATCCGAGCGTCAAGCGAGTTAAGGGCTAGTCCTACAGCCTGTCCAATACTGTTGAAGGGCTTCGGGTAACCGAAGCCCTTCGATGTTTTCAGGCTAGACCGCACCCGCCTTCTTGCCTTCACGGCAAGGCTGGGCATATTCTTCTGGCACCCCGGACGCCGGCGTTAATTCGTAATGCGAAAGAGCACCTTTCTTAAATGGAAACTGCGCCAGGCCGCCTTTATTTCGCGCGCCCTGCTGTCGACCAACCACGTCGTCCTGGCGCACATCATTCCGATGCGGCGCTGCAATCTCGCCTGCGGCTATTGCAACGAATACGATCAGACATCGACGCCGGTGCCGCTCGAGGTAATGAAGCGGCGCATCGATAAACTTGCCGAACTCGGCACTTCGATCGTGACGATTTCCGGCGGCGAGCCCATGATGCACCCGGAGCTCGACCAAATCATTCGTTACATTCGCTCACGTGGAATTATCGCCGGGCTGATTTCGAACGGTTATTACTTCACGCCCGAACGCATCAAGCGTCTGAACGAAGCGGGCCTCGACTCGCTTCAAATCAGCATCGACAACGTCAATCCGGACGAAGTTTCGCGCAAAAGCCTGCGCGTGCTTGATAAAAAACTCCGTTACCTGGCCGAGCACGCCGACTTTCATATCAACATCAACTCGGTGATCGGGGGCGGAATCAAGCAGCCGGAAGATGCGCTGACGGTGGCGAAGCGCGCGGTTGAACTCGGCTTCTCAACTACGGTCGGAGTGATTCATGACGAAGACGGCACCCTGAAGCCGCTGACTGAATCCGAGAAGCAAATCTTTCATGCGGTGAAGAAGCTCGGCAACAAAGATCACGCGCGGCTCAACTGGTTTCAGGACAGCATCGCCGAAGGCCAGCCTTACGAATGGCGCTGTCGCTCCGGCTCGCGCTATCTCTACATCTGCGAAGACGGCCTGGTGCACTGGTGCTCGCAGCAGCGCGGCTATCCCGGCACGCCGCTCGAAGATTACACGATGGAAGATTTCAAGCGCGAGTACAAGACCGAGAAGTGGTGCGCGCCCACCTGCACGATTCAATGCGTCCATCAGGTCGGCATCCTCGACAACTGGCGCGACCCCCAGATGACGCCGGTTCAGATTCGGCGCGAGCAGAAGCAAAAAGAAAAAGAGCGGGTCGGTGAGATCCTGCGGGCTGACTGAAACCGTAATCGAAACGGGACTCGGATGTTGCGATGACGACTTCAATGCCTTACCCCTCATTCTTGCTCTTATGCCCATTACTTTTCTCTATCCTTCCC
>DATGVD010000190.1:0-21530 GCA_035300785.1 Pyrinomonadaceae bacterium
GAGGAAGTTTGCCATTCGAAGCGTCCGTCTTTTCCTGGCGACCACCGCCGCCGCCGCCGCCCGCTTTTTCCTGTTTCGGTTTGCTGCCGCCACCGTTGCCCTTGGCCATGCCGGCGGTGCCTTCATCGGGCGTCGGCTGCTCGTTAGGAATGTCGGTAATCATCTGGGTGAGTTCCAGATTATCGTCGTCCGACTTCGCCAAAGCGGTTCCAGAATGCCAAAGCGCTGTCCAAACCACGTACGCACCAGCCGCGCCGAAGAAAAGCGCAAACGCAACCACGATTCCCGCCAGCGCGTTGCGCGAATCGGTAGGAGCCGCACCCATGACCGACGAGCCCCTGTCGCGGCCCAGCCAGGTTGCAAACAGGGCCAGCAATCCGCAGAAACCGACCAACGCGATTGCGATCACTGTACCTCTTGAAGAGCCCTTCGACTGGCTGCGATCAAGGAGAAAGATCGCCCCTACCATGGCAGCGATGGCTACGATGGCGAGCGATAGCGCGATCATCACATTGCGGCTACCGAAAAAGCCACCGACCATCTGCCCGTAACCCTGAATCGAGCGCCTGACGAAGCCGAACGGATCGCGTTTGAACTCTGGCCACGTCAGTTGGTAGCTATGCGCCACACCGCCCAGCTCGCTGGCGAGACGATAAAGTAACCCTCGGTCCTCGAGAATCGTCAGATGATAGTCGCCTACCATGCCCGTGCCTGACGCAGCCGCAGTCACCGGAATTGCCGAATAAACCGGCTCGCTCACGCTGGGGGTGGGCACGGTAATTTCGGCAACCGGATATGAAGTTTCAATGTTGCGCGCGGACGCGCTGGTCGAAGTTGCAGGGGCCACGCCCAGGGGCGTGCCGTCAACCGGACAGAAGCTGAATCTGTCGGCAAACTGTTCCTGGCATGTATTGCAGAATTTCATCTTTACTACCTCGCTGTCGCACTGGGGATGAAGAGCTGAGTTACGTCGCTCCGCCGCGTCACCCATTAGATTGTTATACGCAGCAGCCACACGATTGTCCAGTGATCGTGACGCGTCCGGAACGCGCCAGCGCTCCAGCAAATCGCGGAGTTCTTCGTCTTTCATGAAACGCGCGTCAAAATCACCCATAGCAGATTTCAGGAATTCTCAAAGCGCAAGTTAACACCTTTGGGCTACTACCCTCTGACCGAAGCCGCTTCGCGGCCAATTCGGAAGTACCGATCCAACCGTGCTCGCAGCTTTTCGCGGGCCCGAAACAAACGCTGTTTCACCGTGCCCGGATCGGCGCCCACCACCTCCGCGATCTCGGCCAGCGAAAGATCTTCATACTCAAAAAGAACCAACGCCTCGCGTTGCAGTGGTGGCAAACTTGATACCGCCCGCTCAACTTCTCCGGCGAGTTCGTGATCCAGAACCATCCTCATCGGGCCATGACGATCCGAAACGCTCGGCTCTTCCGCCAGTTCATCGATCGCCGTCTCGCGGCCGACGCTGTGATACCGTTTCGTGGCCAGGTTCCGGGCTGCCGCATAGATGTATGTGCGCAACGAAGCCCTCGTCGAGTCGAAGCGGCCGGGCGCTTTCATCAGACTCAGGAAGCAATCGTGGGTAACGTCTTCCGCGGCTTCGACCGAGCCCAACAACCGAAACGTAAATCGAAAGATCGGATCGCGGTAACGCTCATACAGGATCTGGAAGGCCGCCGTGTCTCCGCCCGCTGCTGCGTCGAGCAGCCGTTCGTCTGTTAGCTGGTCCGCCAATCAAAGCTCTCGATCCTGCAGGAACGCGCGCTTCCTACTGTTTAATTACTCTCAATGGCCAAAAAGTTACGGAAATTTCTCGTCGGGCGGGACAAAACTCACGCGGCAGGCCAATTATACTATCGTTTTGCCCACCTTGAGTACGCCGAATTGCTGGCCTTGATCCCGCTGGCCACGGGACTTTGATGCCGCTCGACGGCCTCAGGTTGACGGGTTTCTGCGCGGCATCTAAACTCTTTTTCGCCGCATCCCAAAAGGCTTTTACAGGGTTTAGGGAGTTGGGGGAGAACTTTAATGCGCCGCGAGCGACGTCTCGGATTCAACTCGATCGGAAACTCGATTTCATGACTAACCAGATCGTCCGTCGCTCCTACCTTCGTTTCTCGCTTTGCCTGCTGCTGGCTCTGCTGATTCCTTCTCAAGCGGCCGCCCAGACGTTCCCTGAACCTGTTCGCGAACACCTCCTGAACGGACTGACGGTGCTGCTGTGGCAACGTCCCGGCGATGCGAAAGTCCTTTTGAAACTGAGAATCCACGCCGGCGCGGCGTTTGACCTGACAGGCAAGGGCGGCACGATGGCGCTGCTCGACGACGCGCTCTTTCCCGATCCATCGACCGGCCTGTATGTCAGGGAACAACTCGGCGGACAGTTTGAGTTAGCAACCAATTACGATTCGATCGATGTCACGCTTTCGGGTACTGCCAGCGAGTTTGAGCGGATGGTCGAGTTGTTGCGCGGAGCGTTGGTGACTACGCAACTGACGCCGGAGAACGTCGCCAATATTCGTACTGCCAGAATCGAGAAACTCCGCGAGCAGCCCGTCTCGGCGGCTCAGATTGCCGATCAGGCAATCGCCGCGCGGATGTTCGGAAGCTTTCCTTACGGACATCCGTCAACCGGAACGATTGAAAGCCTCTCGAAAGTGGACCGCGGCGACTTGCTGTTTGCGCGCGAGCGCTTTCTCATCGCGAGCAACGCCACGCTGGTCGTCGCCGGGCCGATTGAGAAGGCTCGCGCCATGCGCGCGATTCGGCAACTGCTTGGGCCCTGGGCTAAAGGCGATCGCGTCGTGCCGGCCACGTTTCGTCAACCCGATCCGCCGGATGCTCGGGCGTTAATCGTGAATCAGCCGGGCGCCACGAGCGCTGAGATTCGTCTGGCAGTGCGTGGGCTGACGCGTTCGGACGCGGATGCAGCCGCAGTCGCGCTGCTGGGGCGAATAGCTCGAGAACGCTGGCAAGCAACAACTCCGGATTTGTCGTCCGTATTCGCGCGTCATGAAGCGCACGCATTGCCCGGCATCTTTGTCCTGGGCGCGTCGGCACCCACGACTTCGGCGTCGAAGGCAATTGTCGCGGCGCGCGAAGTTATGCATTCGCTGTCAACGGCCCCGCCGACGCTTGCGGAAATCGAGCGCGCGCGCAACATGGAACTGTTAGAACTCTCGCAACGAACGATGCAAACGGAGTCAATTGCTGATCGCTGGCTGGATGTTGAAACGTTCAAGCTGGCTTTGTCCGGCGATCAATTGGATGCCGTCAGAAAACTTTCCGCCGCCGATCTACAGCACGTCGCCGCCAGGCTTTTCAAAGACGCTTCCGTCGCCACGGTCGTTGTTGGTAACTACGATCAACTCAGGGCCAGCCTTGGCCCGACAGTCGAACTGCGCAGCGAAAAGCCCGACGCAAAAGCTGCTACCGAACCTGCGGCGCCGGCAAAGAGACCCTGATGGATTCACAAACCTTTCGCAAGCTGCCTGCAACCTTCGCCCGGCCACGATGGGCTTAACTGATCCAGAGAATAATTTACCTGAAGATCACGCTCGGCGGGTGCGCGAAATGTTCGCGCAAATTTCGGCGCGATACGATCTGCTGAACCATCTGCTGTCGGCAAATATCGACAGAAAATGGCGGAAGGTTGTAGCCCGCAAGCTTCATCAATTGTTGCCCTCGGGTTCCACCGTGTTGGATGTGGCTTGCGGCACAGGTGATCTGAGCATTGAGTTGTTTGAAAGCGCGAACGTTTCGGTCATCGGCGCCGACTTTTGCCGGCCGATGCTCGAACTGGCCGCGCGAAAAGCGCCGCGGATTTCTTTTGTCGAAGCCGACGCGCTGGCACTTCCGTTTCCGGATGCGTCGTTTGCCGCAGTTACGATCGCCTTCGGCTTGAGGAATCTCGCCAGCGTCGAAAGCGGCCTGCGCGAGTTGCGGAGAGTTTTGAAACCGGGAGGCTGGCTCGCAATCCTCGAATTCTCAAGGCCGCAGCGGCCGGGATTTCGCGTTCTGGTGGAAGCGTATTCGCAGAAACTTCTGCCCCGGATCGGGGGTTGGATTAGCGGCTCGCGCAGCGCCTATACATATTTGCCTGATTCGGTTTCACGCTTTCCGGATCAGGCGCGGCTCGCCGCAATGATGCGCGCGGAGAGTTTTGCGAACGTCGCTTTTGAGGATTTGACTGGCGGCGTGGCGGCGCTGCACATCGGCCAGCGCGGATAACGCAAGACGTTATCTTGCGCAGAAGGGTTTACGCGCGAGATCACATCTTGCGCAACAGATTGATCGCAGCCACTAACGTTGGCGGCGATCAAACAACGTAGCCCGTGGGACTTGCTTAACCGCTCAGGAGTGGTTGTCGGGGCCGCGCCTGAAACACTCGGGAGAGCGAGTCCAAACGGGCTACGTTCGTCTCTGCTCGATTTGCATAGCTCCCCCCTCCGGCGATCTGCTATCATCCGCACTCGTTCCCGAAACCAAAGTTCACGCGACCAGCCCAGGATGAAACGAAAACTGCGTGGAGTTGTGAGCCGTGTTGGCCTGCTGCTGCTCGTCGTGTGGACCGTTGTGTCCCTGGTCACGCTGCTGATCGAACTCGTGCCCGGCGATCCGGCGATCGCCGTCCTCGGCGAGCAAGCCACGCCTGAACAGTTGGCTCAGTTTCGCTCAAAGCACGGCCTGGATCGCCCGCCGTTCTTCTTCTCTTTTTCCCGCCAAGCAAACGGTTCGCGCCAGTTTGTCTGGTACGGCCTCGAAAATCGCTACGACGATTACTGGGTCGCGATCCTGCACGGGGATCTGGGAACTTCCTTCCGCACCGACCGGCCAGTCATCGAGCTAATCACCGAACGCTACCCCGCAACCATCGAACTCGCCATCGTCGCCATGCTGATCTCGGTGTGTATCGCCATTCCGTCAGGTGTAATCGCCGGCAAGAATCGTGGCACCCTAACCGACAACGCGTTGTCGGTGATCGCCCTGGTGGGCATCAGCCTGCCCAGCTTCGTCATCGGGCCGATGCTGGTTTACTTGTTCGCGGTGAAACTCGGTTGGCTATCGCCATCGGGACGCTTTGATTGGAGCGACATCATCTTGCCGGCATTCACACTGGGCGCTGCGTTATCGGCGATCCTGACGCGCATGGTTCGTTCATCGGTGATCGAAGAAATGGGCGAGTCATACGTGCGCACGGCGCGCGCGAAGGGCCTGAGCGAGAGCAAAGTAGTTTACAAACACGTTTTGAAGAACGGCCTGATTCCTGTGGTCACTGTGCTGGGTCTACAGCTGGGCGTCCTGCTGGCCGGAGCCATCATCACCGAGAAGATTTTCGGCTGGCCGGGACTCGGCCTGCTTTTGGTTGAAGACGGAATCGGCAAGCGCGACTATGCCGTCGTGCAAGGTTGCGTGCTGGCGATCAGCACGACCTACATTATCGCGAACACGCTAACCGACATGGCTTACCGCTGGCTGGATCCGCGAATCAGGGTTTCATGAATTTGCCACAGAGGCCGGAGAGGACGAGCATTGGCCACAGATCAACACAGATTTCCACGGATAAGAGGTAAGCAATTCCAATCTGTGTCTATCTGTGTTCATCAGTGGCTTATATTTGCTTTTTCTCGGTGTCTCTGTGGCTAGTCTGCTTTTATGTCTCGTCTTAGCATCATCGGCCTCGTCATCGTCATAGTCTTCGTGGCGGTGGCGCTGCTCGCGCCGTGGATCGCGACGCACGATGTCGGCCTGACAAACCTCTCGATGCGTTACATGGCGCCTTCGGCGGGGCATTGGTTCGGGACGGACTCAACCGGCCGAGACATTTTCTCGCGCGTCGTTTTCGGCGCCCGCATCTCGCTCGAGGTTGGGATAGTTGTCGTCACCGTTTCGGCATTCGTCGGCACCCTGATCGGCGCCATAGCCGGTTACTATGGCGGCCTGATCGATCGATTCTTGTCAGGCTATGTCTTTAACGTTTTCCTCGCGTTTCCCGGGTTGCTGCTGGCGATCGCCCTGGTCGCTTTTCTCGGCGCGGGATTGAACAAACTGATCTTCGCGCTCTGCATCATCGGCTGGGTTGGTTACGCGCGTTTGATTCGCGCGCAAGTTCTAAAGGTCCGCGAATACGACTTTGTTCAGGCCGCGCGCGCCCTCGGCGCCGGCGACTTTCGCATTCTCGCCGTGCACATTCTGCCGAATGCGATCCAGCCCCTGATCGTGCAGGCGAGTCTGGGAATGGCCGGCGCGGTGCTGGCGGAAGCGTCGCTTTCATTCCTGGGTCTCGGCGTGCCGCCGCCATCGCCATCCTGGGGCGTGATGATCGAAGAGGCGCGCGATCTCTCGACCTTGCAAGCCGCGCCGCACGCGCTGATCTTTCCCGGCCTCGCGATAGCGCTCACGGTGCTGGCGTTCAACTTTATCGGCGATGGGCTCAGAGAATATCTGGATCCGCGACAGCGTCAAAGATAGTCTTTAAACGTGAGTCAAAACCTCGCTAATCCTGAACGCATCGATACTAATGGACGGATCGCAGTTTCAGTCGATCACCTCGCGAAGACTTATCCGGTCCCCTTCCTTCGCCTGAAAAGACTTCTTCGTCGCAAGTTCAAACCTCCCGTCGAAGCGGTGCGCGACGTTTCGTTCAACGTTCACGAGGGCGAAATCTTTGGTCTCATCGGGCCGAATGGCGCGGGCAAAACCACGCTCACGAAAATCACCGTGGTTCCTTCTTGTTTTCTCTTTGTGCCGCTGTGTCTCCGTGGCGAACGTACTAATTCCCTCCGGCTTGCTTAGCAATAGCAGGCGCAGTGGAATAGCTTTCGCGAGCGCGCACGACGAGATTGGGATAGCGCACACGCACCTTGATCGAGCGCTGCGTGCCCGCGCTTGAATTTGATTTCGGATAGTAGCCGAGGCTGTATTGTACCCCGAGTTCGGCGGTGATCGCTTCAAAGGCCGGCGCCACATCACTGAGATCGTCGGCGCGATAGAAACGGCCGCCCGTCTTTTCCGCCAGCCCGCGCAAGTAAGGTTCGCTGATCGCGTAACCCTTCATTAGGTGCTCCTGGATTTTGCGACGCGCTTTTTCATTCTTGATTTGGCTCAGACGCTGCGGCAGTTGCGGCAGAGTGTTGTACTGCACGGTGTAGATCAAGATGTCTGACTCTCCGATTTCCCTCAGAGTTTCCTTCAGAGAGGTGCGGCTGCTTTCATCGACACCGTCAGTCATCAACACGATCGCTTTGCGCCCGGGAATCTGCGCCAAACGCTTCACCGCAAAATCAACTGCGTCGTAGAGCACCGTGCCGTCGGTCACGGCCGGGATGTGCAGTTTGCCGCGCCGGATGTCGCTCACCAGCGCCGGCTCAGTCAGAACGTGCACCTGACCATCGAACGAGATCGCCATCAAGCGATCGTTGAATCTCAGCCGACCGACGAATGTGTTGGCGGCTTCCCGGATTTGAGAGAGCTGGGCCTGCGTTGAGCCGCTCACGTCCAACATCAGCGCCACCGTGAAAGGCTTCTCAATCGAAGAGAAATTGGCGATAGTTTGTTCGACTCCATCTTCGTAGATTCGAAAGTCTTCTTTGCGCAGATTTGCTATATAGCGGCCGTTGCGATCCATGACGGTCGTCGGCACCGCGATCAGGCTGGTGCTGACGCGAACTATGCTGCCTTCGTCCACTTCGCCCGAATCCTGTGGTGCAGTTTGGGATTGTTCCTGACTAGTCCTCGACGCGCCCACTGAGCGCAGCACGGGCCGCGTTCGCGGCGGCTCCGATTGGGCGAGCGCCGTGATACTGCAAACCGAAAGTAGCAAAACCGTTGGGAAGAAAGGTCTGGTGAACACCGTCATCATCGTCCTCCAAATCGCGTCGAAAGAACTACACTCAATGAATCAGGAAAACGACGAAAACAGGCGATCTTTCAATGCATGTCCGCAGATTCCGCAGATTTCACAGATTAAGTCAGGCCGCAAGACTACCCGGCGGGTCTTCGGGAGTTACTTGGGTCAGCTTCGCACCTTCTGGTTATTCCTTAACGTAATCTGTGAAATCTGCGTAATCTGCGGATGCAACTTGAGACTTGGGACTTGAGCCTCTAACATTGACCCATGCTGCGCGCGATCAGGTACACGCTCTACGCCATCACCGGCATCGCTCTGGGTGGGATGGCCTTTGAGGTGGCAACTCTTCCCAGCGTCTCGGCGCTGCGCGATCAGAATCCGGCCACGACTTCGATGATCGAGACGCGCAACCGCGAAGCTCGCGACAACGGGGTCACGCCCAGGCGCGTGCAGATCTGGATGCCCCTGGAAAAGATCTCGGCGCAACTCCAACGCGCGGTGCTGGCCGGCGAAGACACAAACTTTGCCACCCATCACGGCTTTGACTACGAAGCGATTCAGCGCGCGTATGACCAGGCGCAGAAAGAAGCGGAGAAGGAAGCCAGGCAGGAAGGCGAGAATGATTCGTGGATGCCGAACATGCCGGACTTCAGGCGGGGCGCTTCGACGATCTCGCAGCAGCTCGCGAAGAATCTTTATCTTTCCAGCCAGCGCTCGTTCATGCGCAAAGGCGAGGAAGCAATCATCACTTACTTCATGGAGCGCAATCTCTCAAAGCGTCGCATCCTGGAACTCTATTTGAATGTGATTGAATGGGGCGATGGCGTGTATGGGGCAGAGGCCGCTTCGCAATACTACTTTCACAAGCCGGCGGCCAACTTAAACGCGCGCGAAGCCGCGTTTCTCTCCGCGATGATTCCCAACCCCCGCACCGTCTTCAATCCACAAGTAAATCCCAAACGCGTCGCGCGCCGACAAAGAATTATTCTCCGCGGCATGCCGAGCGTGAAGATGCCGCCGGGGACGGGGTGACTTGGAGTGCGGCGCGCCCCACAGAGTGCCGGATGCTTTCCATTCATCTCTTCATATTGGCCATCCTTCGTGTCGATTCGTGTGATTTCGCGGATCGTTCTTCATTTCTTAGCCAAGCGGACGATCCACGAAAAGACACGAAGCAACGCTAAATAAATACAGCAAATGGCGAATGAAAAATGTTAAATGAGAAATGGAAAATGATCCGGTCGGATCTACGAATCCCTTAGCGGCTACGCTCTCTGCCGATTCTTGTTCACATAAAACGCGATTCGATCGGCGAGAAAAAAATTGCATATTGAGCACGCCACCACGCTGGCCAGGTTGGCGCCTGCGATTGGCAGACCCAGGCGTCCTACCAGAATGCTCATCAGGACCAGATTGCCGGTTATCGAAACCGCTCCATTAGTTATGTTGAACTTTGCCAACCGGCGCAGTGTCTCCCCCGTTGTGGCAGAAGGCCGGTCGCTCCACGTCCACCGTTGATGCCAGACAAAATTATTTAGCACTGCCAACTCGACCGCCGCGGCGGTCGCCGCCAGATAACCCAGGGGATGTTCGCGGTGCGTAAGAGCAAAAAGCGCGCCGGATTGTAGAGCAAACCCAAGCACGCCGACCACATTGAACCTTATGAAGTGACTCATCGAACGCTAATCCGTTAGGCCGACAATCGCAGACTTGCCGTCACTGCTTAGGCAGACGCTCCAATTTGTAGAGGGCATGCGTGTGCTGGATCGTCAAGACGACCAGAATTAGTGACATCCCGATAATGGCTATGACTCCGCCGATGTCATAGAGCAGATAGCGTTGGTGATAAGCGCGCGGATGGTAGATCAGGAAAACATTGCCGATCATAAGGAGCAAACGCATCTCGGTAGGGCCCATTTTCCACTGGGAGATCTTGAACACGCCGAGCGCATAGGCCGCTAGATACGAGTTGATGGCCAGCATGAAAAAGACCGTAAGCACGCCTGCGGCAACGCGCTCGCTCATATAACCCGAGAGCGCGAGGCCGAAAATCAAGAACACCGCGCCGAAGGTATCTATGATGTGGTCCACGTAAAATCCATAGCGCGGACGCTGCCGATTTCTATATCGCGCCAGCGTTCCGTCCAGGCTATCGCCGAACCAGTTTAAGAAAATGCAGACATTCACGAGGTGCAGCATCAGCGGATTGTGCTTGCTCGCGGCGTAGCAGACGCCGGCCAGGACCATACCGGCCAACCCCAGGATTGACAGGTGGTCCGAATTCACCCAGGCGGGCATGCGGCGTGCGAGTCCCCGCAGGGCCGCTCTTTCTAGCGGGGCTAAGATACTTGTCTGCTCTCGCTCGGCATCGCGGAAGGGTTTGGTGTTGATTACGAGTTCCATTTGCATCAGTGGCTCCTGCTTCCCCTGCCCAGTGCTTACCGCTCACTGTTCGCAATCACGATGCCAGAGTGTCCGCGCAACATCCGCAGCATTCTTTGCCGGATGGTTTGGTGAGGGGTGCAGGAATAGTCCGATACTAGAGCGAAATTGGTTGTTCTACCTACTGCCATCGCGTTTACATTGCGCGCCTTTGGAGGTTTAATCAGCGCCAGACCCGAGAGGCTGGACTCCATGAGCACTGAACACGATCGATGGGACCCGGAACCTCGTTGGCCGGCCGCCATTGCGGTGTTGGCGGTGGGCGGCCTGTACCTCGCGCTGCCTCCCTATCTGATCATTGGTCCGCGCTGGCTGTTTCCCGTAGTCATCATCGCGCTACTCGTTCCCACAGTCATTTCGCATCGCGCAGGAAAGCATAGTCTCAACCGGGTTCTGGGATTCACGGTCACGGGTTTGGTGACTCTCGGAATGATTGCGTCGGTCGCGCTGCTGATCGCCGCATTGCCTTCCCACAAAGAATCACCCACGCAACTCTTGATTTCGGCTGCGGCTCTGTGGACCACGAACGTGCTGGTGTTTGCTTTGTGGTACTGGCGTCTGGATGCCGGGGGCCCGCACGGGCGCGAATCGCGTTCGGGCCATCCTGACGGCGCGTTTCTTTTCCCCCAGATGACGATGCCGCCGGAGGAAAAGATCGCGGCAGGGCAACACACATGGTCGCCAAACTTTGTGGATTACCTCTTCATCGCCTTCAACACCAGCACCGCTTTTTCCCCAACTGATGTTCCGGTGCTGGCGCGTTGGGGCAAAGTGCTGATGATGCTCCAATCGATCATTTCTCTGACCGTGATCGTTCTACTGGCCGCCCGCGCCGTGAATATTCTGTGAAGGCGCATGAGCCCAGCGCACTCGCCTGCCCTAAGATAACAATTTCGTCAGCGCGTCCGGATGGATGTGCCAACCAAAAAGTCCGGCCAGGCCCATCACGACGCCGAACAACGTAGGGAACATCGCCAGCACAAAGAGCCAACGCTTCTGAGTCAAGGCCGTCACCGCCAAGAGCGAGATCGCCAGCGCCAGCATCGCGTCCGAGAGATCAAACTGATCATCATGAAAATTAAGTTGGTTGTAAGTCTGATCAGCCTTGTCGGCGTCGGCTTGCTGTGTCTTCTTTTTCTCCGCCTGCTCCTGAGCAAGGGCCTGGTAAGCTTTGATCTTATCCTCGAAGACAGGTTTAGCCTGCGATGGGGCTGCGGCTGACTGGGCGGTTAACTGCGCGACGGTGGCGTTCGCAACTTCTTCACGAATATTCCGAGCCTGATACCACGAATAGTTATCGATCTTGTCGGCCTGGGCCTGCTGCATGGCCTGCACGATGTTGTCGTCCTTGACCTTGCAAATTCCCATGAAGGTAGCGAGTAACGCGACCGAAATCGCGACCATGGTGTTCAGGTGGGCTTTGGATTTTCTTGCTTTAGTCGCTTCGGACTCTTTCTTGTCGGCGTCTTCTTCCACAAACTGCATCGGATCGGGATCCATATCGCAACTCCTTTTAGATCGAAATCGATTGGTAGAGACGCGCGATACTTTATCATCTGATTGCGGAAGTGCCGCTAAAACTAAACGGCTCGCTGACGAAGCCAGCGAGCCGTTGAGTCTTAAGCAAAGTTTAGATATCTCTTAGACAGCGAACTCTTTCGCCAGAACTAACTCAGCCTTTCTCAATTCATATCGTCCGCGGCCGAGGTTGCCGTCCGGTTTCAATGCCAGTACCGCAAAATAGTCGCGGTTGAAGAGTCGCATCACGAGCGTGACTTTGCGGAGCGAAACGACCAACTCGCAAAGCTCGCCGAGATCCAAGTCCTTGCCGGACTTGCCGGCGCTGCGAATCAGCGAGGTGAATTCGGCGGCCGCGACATCGAGGTTCGCGTCTTCGCCTGCTTCCGTGAAGAACTTCTCGACGGGCAAACCGTCGGCGCCCATGATCAGGGCGCCGAGGCTGCCGTCGGTTTTTTCGACGATGGATTGAAGAGACTCTTTGAACATGGTCGTCACCGTGACGCACCCGCTCGTGCAGGTGGTATCGGACTAAAACTACCGCTGAGGCTTCTGCCCTCCACCGAGAGCTCCGGGACGGGCCGCGCCTGCCGGGTTAGTGGCCGGTTGGGTCGGCTGAGTCTGAGGACCTGTCTGCGGGTTTCTTTCCTGCTGCTGCAACTCAGTCGGCGTCGGCGTGTTCGTCCCTGGATTGCCTAGCGGCACGGGTTGCGGGACGCTGGTCGAGCGCGGGCCCTGGGCCGGCGTCGTCGAAGTCGGACGGCCAAAGTAATCAGGCCGATAGATGTGCGGCGTGATGAAGAACAGAATCTCGGTTGAGTTGTTCGCCACCTGCTTGCGCTTGAACATGTTGCCAATGATCGGAATGCTGGCCGCACCGGGCGTGCGCTGGCGCGTGGTGCTCTCTTGATCCGAGAGGACTCCGCCCATCACGGTAGTTCCGCCATCTGGAACCATCACTTCCGACTGCATGCGCTGGGTGTCGATGCCGGGAACGCCACCGACGGCAATGCCGGTGTTCACGGTGTTGTTTTCGATCGTCACGCGGAGGATGACCGTGCCCGCGTCAGTTATCTGTGGCGTAATTGAAAGACGCAGGGGAACGGAAACGAAAGTCGTAGTAATGACCGCGGTGCCGCCGGCAGCTGCTCCTGCTTGAGTTGTCTGCACGGGAATCTGCGATCCGCTCTCGATCTGCGCGGGACGATTGTTCAGAGCAGTCACTCGCGGAGTCGCCACTGTCTTAACTTCGCCCCGGGTTTCAGCCGCGCTGATCAAAGCACTGATCTGGGCTGAGCCGATGAGGCCGGTGGTCAATCCGATGATCGTGGTCGCCGCCGCCGAGCGCAGGTTATCCAATGGCTGCTTCGTCCCGGCCAATCCGCCAAATACACCAAAGGGATTCGGTCCGCTGGTCAGCGCGCTGCTGCCGGTGCCCGAACCGCCGGTCTGACTACCCGTCGCAGGAAGCGAAGTGATGTTCGCGAGGCCGCCACGGCCAAAATTCGCCACGCCCATCGAAAGCTGCGCGCCGAGATCTTTGCTGAAACTGTGCTGCGCGATCACGATGCGCGTCTCGATCTCAACCTGGGGTTCCGGCTGATCCAGAATCGTAACGAGCTGTCGAATCGCCGCGATGTTCTCTCTGACGTCTGTGATGATCAGCGTGTTGCTGCGGCCGTCGACTTCGATCGAGCCACGCCGGGAAAGACGCCGCTTGATGATCGGAAGGATGCCCTGATCGCCGCTGCCGCCAGTGGCGTCACCGCCGGCGCCGCCACTAAAGCTGAGATTCGTTGCGCCGCCTGAGAAGCCGCCGGTCGAGCCGGCTGCCTGGGCCAACGTGCCCGAAGCCCGAGCGTAGTTCAAACGCAGGAACTCGGTAACCAATTGCGAGTTATCGAGCCGCGCATCGCTGATGACCTTCTGGGTGTCGGCCTCTTTGGCCAGCGTTTCCGAAGTCGCGACACGCAGAATGTTTCCACTCACTTCAGCGCCCAGTTTGTTCGCATGCAGCAGCGCATCCAACGCATAGTTCCACGGCACGTCCTGTACATTGACTGTAACGGGGACCGCGCCGACTGAGCTGTCGATGACAAAGTTAATGCCGTACTGCTCAGTGATGTAGTTCAGGATGTCGCGGATGTCGGCGTTGACCACGTTCAGATTGATCGGCTCGCCAACAAATCCAGACTGGCCGTATTGACGGCCCTGATCAGCCTGCTTCGCCTGGTTGTCTCTGGCGGGCGACATTCCGGGCCGTGCCGGAGTTGGCGACGGCAACGGATTCTGTTCGCGGGTCATGCTCGACGAACGAGCGACCGCCGACTTATCGACCCCCGCCGGTGAAATGCCGGCGAAGGCGAACGTGTTAAGCGTTAGTCCGGCGATACATGCGAGCGCGCATGTCTTGACGGCTGCAAATTTATGGAACTGGTTAAGCATTGTTCCCTCCTCAGGGACAGATTGAACTTCCGCCACGCGCTCGCTCGAAATGCCGGACAACGAACACTCAAAGCGCGCGCCGCACTCTACGGCAGCTCAGTCATTGGTTGTCAAAAAAATGAAGCGATTGGCCAGTGCCCTAAGTTCGCATCGATCAATCGTTCACGCATCATGCCCGCACTTAGGCGAAAGGTCTTCGCCGGATGGCGGGCCAGAAAATTGTTAGTTATTGCTTTACCGGCGCGGCTGGTTTCTCAACCTCGGTGGCCGGCGCACTGGCAGGGGCCGCTTTGGCGGCCGTCATGGCTTCGACGGGACTCGGCTGACGCAGAGGCTTGACCTCCACTGATTTTTCGCGCCGTCCGTCACTCCACATAATGTCGCGGCGAAACACTAAACGGCCTTCTTCGATTGCTACTAACTGACCGTCAAAGAGGATTTCACCCGGATAGATCACATAAGAGAGTTTAGGATTGAACGGCGTGGCTTCGACCATTGCGGACCAGCCTCGAGGCGTGTGAAAAATGCCGGTCACCTGCATTTCGTTAAGCAGCAACGCGGTCGTCGGCTTTGGCGGCGACACATGCGCATTCGCGGCGGCCAACTTTTGCGCACGATAACGATCGATGCGCACTTGAATAGACGGCGGCTCGAGTTTGGCGAGAGCCGATTTCACTCTGCGCGCCGGCTCGAACTTCTTGAAAGGATCGCGGCCAGAACTCTTCACGTTAGTCTCAGGCTTTGCCGCGACGCTTGGTTCCTGCGCGGATGCAGTCGCGGTTAACCCGGCGAACAACACGACGCACGAGATCAACACAGTCGAAACCAGGTAGCGAATTTTCAGTTTGTCATCCATCTTGTTTCTTCCTATTCAAAGCCGCGATTCGGCACTATTTCGGCGCGACGGCCTGGTTAACGGCCTGGTTGACAGCCGCAGGTTGCGCCGCTTGCGGTGCACCGGGCTGGCCGGGCTGGGCCGTGTTCTGCTTTTGCAGTTTCTCACTCGAGACGTAATAAGCAGTCAGGTCAAAGCGGGCTTCGACCGTTTTGTCCGCCCCCTGCTTGTCCATCTGTTTGATTTCGAAGTTGGTGATCGAGACGATGCGCTGGTAGTGCGCCATCTGATCGAAGAACTTTCGCAGGCCTGAGAACGAACTCTGAACGGCCACGTCAATCCGTTTGCCGCTGTAGAAGTCCTGCTGCACGTCATCCTTAGGCGCGAATTTTCGCAACGAAATGCTGGTCGCGCGCGCGCGGTCCTGGATACCTTCGAGGACTTTCGTCAGCTCACGCTGCTCAGGCAGTAACGCCTTCAGCTCTTCCAGCTGCTCCTGCTTGCTCCTGTAAGACGCCTTGAACTCAATCAACCGCTGCGAGGCAATCTGCGCCTCAGTGTTGGCCTTTTGCAGGACCTTAATCTGGTCGACCAGGTTACGGGTTTCTTTCCGCGTGCCGCGGGTGACGAAGTACCAGAAGCCGGCATAGACGATGAGAGCCATCGCCGCGAAGATGCTGAACCGGGCGTACCAGGGAAGGCTGTTGATGTTTCCAATTCTCATGATCTTTTCCTGTTGTTTGCCGTCAGTTAGTTCTTGGCGACATGATTCGCCGGAGCGGGCGTCGGGTTGGTATTCTGCTGCGAGCCATTGCGCGCGTAGTTGCACTTAATCGTAAACGCCACAACTTCAGGCTGCGGCAAGTTCGGATCCTGCTGCGCGGCGACGGCGGCGCCACTCGTGCCCTTGCTCGCTGTCTGCGGTATTTCTCGCTGCGTCTCGATGTTCAGGTTGGTAAAGAGCCCGGAAGAGAATTCCATGCTCTGACCAAAGCGCGTCACCGAGGCTTCGTTTGGCGATTCGCCCTTGATGATTAGCTCGGCATCTTTCTGCTCCACGCTCTTCAGGTAGAGACCCGGGACGCTGTCAAAGCGAGCCTTGATTTCAGCAAGCACAGCGCTGGGCCCCTGCTGCGAAGCGCGCAGCTTTTGAATCGCGTCGATGCGAAAGTTAATGTCGGCGATCTTCTTTTCCAGATCCGCCTGCTCACGTTTGACCGCGTTCATCTGCTCGTTGATGCGGCGTTCCTTCTCCAGCTCTTTGGTGGCTGTGTCATGCGCAGAGTTCGCGCTGACATAGTCGAACCCCATGCCGAGCACCAGGAGCGCCATTACAGTCAGGACCAGCAGGAACGTCTGCGTACGTGTGCTGGAGACTCTGTCCTCAACAAACGCTACGCCGGTGGGACGATCAGTTACCGATTCTAAAAGGTTAATTTTGATCACCGGACGTCAACTCCTCTCAGCGCCAGGCCGACTGCAATGGCCATCTCAGGAACAATTTCGCGCATGTACTCCGGATCGAAACCTCGCGAGTCAACACGGATTTTTCGAAACGGATCGAATACTTCCGCGGGGATCTCGAAGCGTCTGGCCAGAAACTCCACCAGACCTTTCAGCTTCGAACCGCCACCGGAAACTAAAATCTTCTGCACGGCCGACTCGCCATCCTCGACGGTCGCGCGGTAGAAATCCATCGTCTTCTGAATTTCGAGGGCCAGGATGTCAGAGACCGTGTCGAGAATTGGTTCGATGTCTCGAGGCTCGGAACCTTCTGGCATTGGCATGCCGCGCTTCACTCGCTCGGCCTGATCAAACGTCAAGCCCAGTTCCTTTTGGAGCAGTGAAGTGTATTGGTTGCCACCAAACGTGGCGTCTCGCGTAAAGACCGATCGCGCGCCATTTAGAATGTTAATGTTCGTCGTCGAAGCGCCGATGTTCAGCAAGGCCACAACCTGGCCGGCCTGCGGGTCGTAGTTCAGCTCGTAACAGTTCTGAAGTGCAAACGCATCGACGTCGATTATCGCGGGCTGTTTGCCGGCAAGCTGGATTGCTTGCTTTACGTTGGCAATCTTGTCACGCTTGCAGGCGGCCATCAGCACGTGAATCGCATCGGCTGAGGTTCCAGTGACGTGATAATCGAGATTGACATCCGAGATGTCGAAAGGAATATGTTCCTCTGCGTGCCACGCAAACGATTCCTGGAGCTCATCGTCAGTCATCTGCGGCAGGACGATGTTCTTAACGATAACCGAATGCCCGTTAACTCCGGCGGCTACCTTTGTGGTCTTGATCTTATGCTCGTTAAAGATGCTTCCAATCGCGTTCGACACAGAGTTCAACTCCATGATCTGACCGTCCACGATCGAATCCGGCGGCAGCGCTTCGTAACCTAAACTCACTAGCTGGTAGTCGTTGTTCTTGCCCTGGAGTTCGACGGTCTTCACCGAGCTTGAGCCGATGTCAACTCCGACCATGCTTTTCTTCACACTGTTCCACATCATGAATGGTTCCTCGCGATCTTAAACATCAAAATGCGCTGGCGTCGTAGCCGGGCGCGGGCGCGACGGGCTCGGGAAAACCGTGCGCGGACGAGTTTCACTGGACAGGCGTACCTTGCTTTCTTCATTGCGATTTACCGAGAGTGTCTTTGGAGACTTCGCGTTTTCAGTGAAGGGTGGGGCGACTTTTTCGGCGGGTTTGCTGCCGTCAACTGGTTTCGGCAGATGGCTAAAAGAACGGGGTCATTCGAATCAGACCCGACGCTCAACCGCCGAAGCTAGGCTACAACACCGCTCCAGACATGTCAAATACTATTTTGTATCTTTTAACTCCTTGTCGACAAAGGGTGTTGTAATCGAGTTTGTGCGGCTTTTCGGGACCCCTCCCATTTTCCCGCGCAGGTAATTTCTCGTCGGCTAGGTTTGTTCTTGGAGCCAATCTCCTCGCGCAAGCTCTCGGAGTTTCGTCCTCCTTGGGGGCAATAGACCTAGCTCAACTGCTCCGAGAAGAGGGCGCGGTGTATTTGCTACCTGCCCGTTCTCAGTTTACGATGCGCTGCTTTGAAAATCTCTCGCCGCACACGTGTTCTGGTCGCCGGTTTCGCTCTGGCAGTCATCGCTGGCTGGCTCTACTGGAACTGGCCCCGTCGCGTAGACATGGCCGTCTACGTGCCGGCCGATTGCGTTGCATTTGTGGAAGCCGACGATCTTGTCGATCTGGCCGACGGTATTGGATCATCTGAAGCCTGGACAAAATTGGCCGCTCCGCTTGGAGCGAGATCGACCCTTCTGCCCAATCGCTGGTTGATTCGACTGGCGCGATGGACCGGAATCGGATCGGATGACTCTATTCTATTCGCTCGCTCTCAATTTGCAATCGTATTCACCGGTGTTGAGGAGACCGAAGCCGATGCAACTTTGAAGATAAAGCCGCTCACTACTCTGATCATTGAGACGCACACCACGCAAAGACGAATGCGGCCGACTCTGGAACGGCACGTTGAAGACTTCGCTCGCGCTCACGGCCAGCCGTCACTCTTAAGAAAGCAGATTGATGGTGTCGATCTCACTGAATGGTCATCCTCAGATGGAGCCCGTCATATCACTCTCGCATTCGTGGGCACAGTTGCCATTGTCGGCAACGATGAATCTTCAGTAATGCGCTGCGTCGACGCGCGCAGGGGAAAGCGCGCATCGCTTCTTGGAAACCAGCAACTCGAAAATGCGCGCGTGCAAGTAGACGCCTCCGGCGCAGGGCTATTCGGCTTTGTCTCCAAGGCCGGCGTCAAGCCGATTCTACAGACGTGGGCGCTCTATCTTTTTAGTTCCAATCAAAACGCAACAACGATTGCGCCAATCTTCGGTAGTATTTTCTCAAACCTAATCGAAGGCTTCGCGTGGACTTCGCGCTTTACGGACGGCAGAGCTGAAGATCGTTGCTTTCTTCAACTATCCGAAGGTGTCGCGGATAAGCTTCGCGGCAGTGCCGTCCCCGAGGATCGAAGCCCTTCGAATGAGATTGCCTTTGTTCCACCCGATGTTTATTCCGTCTCGGTCTACCATTTTCGCGACGTCGAAAGGTTGTGGCGTGATGTTAACGCCACGGTTTCGTCGCATGCCGATGTCGTCGGAGCAATCGCGGCACGTCCCCTCCTGCGCAGCCTCTTCCCTCCGTATGGAATCAACGATCCGGACACCTTTGTCAGTGCAGTCGGAACTCGGATGGCCACCATTCGACTGGAAGAGAACGCCCCTTCGGTGCTGGTCGCCGGCGCATTTGATCGACCGAGCCTTCGCAAGCTTGCCCAGCAGAGACTTGGGCCAACCGCGAAGACAGAGACTGTGGGCGACGCCGAGCTTATGCTTTCAAGCTCTGACAACTTTGCTGCAAGTTTCGTTGACGACCACTTTCTCACCGGAACGGGTGACACAGTACGACATTGTCTACAGGCAAGGGCACAGACTCAATCCCTGGCTTCAGTTGATGCCTACCGACGATCGCAACGACTCATCGACAACTCGCTGCCGATCATCGTCCTGACGTTTACCGACGATCGGCGCCCTGCCATCTCCTTTGTCGAACTCTTCTCTCAGTCAGAAAGGTCCGCCTTCTCGACTAATGCTTCCAGCATCGACCAAGCATCGCGGTCTTTACCATACGCTGTTAGCGTCACCGTTTTGAAAGAGAATGGGTTTGAATGGACTTCCAGATCCGCTTTTGGTGTGTTCGGCTCTCTCGCCATTAGATTTGTGCCGGAGAACGCACGGTGAATGCTCCCAGGCATTTGCTCATTGCTACGAGCAATGAAGGAAAGCGCGCCGAGATTCAACTACTTTTGTCAGATTTGCCTTTCGCGCTTTTCGATCTTCGGAACTTCCCTGCCATCGAGCCCATCGCTGAGACTGGTACTACGTTCGTGAAAAACGCATCGCTGAAGGCGATTGGGTACGCAGCTCAAACTGGCCTGCTGACACTTGCGGACGACTCCGGTTTGGAGGTAGACGCGCTTGGTGGCGCTCCGGGAGTGCGTTCCGCACGATACACCGGAGAGCCCGCTGCGGACGCGGAGCGAATCGAGGCGCTCCTGGCTGCACTCGCGTTCGTCGATCAATCGAAGCGGTCAGCCCGTTTCGTTTCGGCAGTCGTGATCGCCGACAGCCACCGCGAGATTCTCAACGTAGCGGTGGGCAAATGCGAGGGGCGAATTGCTTTGGCTGCGCGTGGCGCTGGAGGCTTTGGTTACGATCCAGTATTCATTCCCAACGGAGGCGACTTGACCTTCGCTGAAATGAAACCAGAAATCAAGAATCAGATCAGTCACCGAGCGTACGCGCTCGCGGCGACGCGCGCGTATTTGCTAAGCTTGACCGCTGCGTCCGGCGCTGACTAGAATGGCGGGTCTCTTACCGCGACGATCGCAGCGTTGGATCGGAGAGGCATCGGGGCGTAGCACAGCCTGGTAGTGCGCTCGGTTTGGGACCGAGAGGTCGGAGGTTCGAATCCTCTCGCCCCGACCAAAACGCATTCAACCCTTCCGTCGATGGTCGCTCCCGCGGTATCCACCTTTAGTTTTTTTCACCAAAAGGCCAAAAACTAGCGATTTTTAGCAGACTTTGGGCTTGGTCTGTGGTATATGTCATTGCGAAAGTTTTCTCATTTTGTTGACGTTTTGGAGGTGGGATACCACACATGGCGACCAGCACTGCAGCAGGTAGGAAGCGCATGACCCAGTCTGAGGTCTTTAATCATTTTGCGGAACGGACCGGAATGAAGCGCGCTCAAGTGAAACAGTTCTTCGACGACCTTGCGAGCTTGGCAACGTCGGAAGTGAAATCTGGCGGAGAGTTTGTGCTCCCGGGTTTCGGAAAACTGGTTCGCTCAGAGCGAAAGGCGCGCGAGGGCCGTAATCCGGCGACGGGAGCGACGATTCAGATCCCCGCGAAGACGACCCTGAAGTTTCGCGTGGGGAAGGCTATGAAGGACTCTGTCCTTCCTCGCAAGTAAGCGATCCGCCGCAAGCCCCGCTTCGCGAACAGATTAGGCGCCGGTGTAGTGTCTCTAATGGGGGGCACAGCCGGCGCTTTCCCCTTTTCGCCCCAAAATTAACCGACGAGGCAAGAAAAGCCAACATCGTTCAAACCTAGCCTTCCGCGTTCGAGACGCTGGAGAATCCTCCCTGATTTGCCATTGGACGGGGCCACGGCCCTCTTCTTTTTACGTATCGAGTACATAATTCCGATTATTTAGGGGATTGTATACTTGACAAACCCATCCTGCCTGTGAGACACTCAGGGCATGGAAAACAAAGCCTTGAACCTGATGGACTTAGCCGAGCAATTCCACAGTCCAGACAGTGCCCGTGAGTATCTAGAGCGCCTTCGCTGGCCGGAAGGCCCGATTTGCCCGCATTGCGGTGTCGAGGGTGAA
>DATGVD010000191.1:0-2967 GCA_035300785.1 Pyrinomonadaceae bacterium
CCGAACTTATAAGACATCCACGCATGCGCCGCCTCGTGCGCTGAAATGGCCAACAGTAGCACGACCATGTAGATGACGAGTTGAGCGATTAGTCCGGAGGTCATTGCGGAGCCAAAAGAAAGTTCAAAGTAACATCAGGGATTGCGAGAGTCAAAACAACGGTGTTCAGAGTTCAACCTTCAGGTTGTCGTGATCATAAAACCGCAAGCTAAAGCTTGAACTCTGAACTCTCAATCCAGCAAAGTGCCGTGGATCCCAAGCGGCAGGCTGTAAACAGAATCATTAGTCGCCACCACCATCTCGCCGTTTGCGCCAAATGCCAGCCCGACCAGATTCATCCCCGCCACCACGATCTCAGCCTTGCCGCCGTCCCGCGAAATCCGCACGATGCCCCGCCTTCCGCGCAACGAAGCCGCCACATAAAGGTTGCCATCGCGATCGAAGGCTAATCCCTGAGGCCGGCCTAAACCGCGAAAGAAGATGCTCGGCTCGCCGTCTTCATTGAAGCGAGTGATTTCGTCAAAGCTGCACACGGTCGGCCCGGTCGCGTAGAGAAAACCGTCGGGCCCAAAAGCAAGATGATACGCCGAGACGGACGGCTCGAGCGTGGCCCAGGCTCGCGCCTCGCCGATTTCGTTGACACGATAAATCGTGCCGCTGCGATCGCCAACGAACATTTCACCGTCGCCATTGAAAGCCAGACCGGTCGCGATTCCCAAGTCGCTCGCGAACTCGACGACTTCTTTCAGCGGCGTGACGCGATAGACGGTGCCTTCGAGCCGGCTGGTGACAAACATCCGGCCGTTCTTGTCGAATGCGATGCTCGTAGGGTTTGCGATCTCGCCGGAGAACTCGTTAACGCTTTCGTCAGGACCGATACGAAAAAGCGAGACGGGAATGTGTTCGCCTCGCGAACCTGAACGCGTCACGAAAAGCGAGCCATCCGACCTGTCAAACGCGGGATTTGTAACGGGATGAATGCCGCCTGCAAGTTTCTTTCCGGCCAGAAACGGCGCCGGCTTGCCGACCGGTTTAGGATCCTCGCCGCGAGAAAGCGAAACGTCACAATCGCCTCCCCCATCGAACTTCGGAACCAGAACCAGCGCGCGTTTGTGGGTCGCCGCGGAAACGTGCGCCGGACTGCCGTCAAACTCCACGCTCAGAGTCTTCCCCTCACCTGGCGACAGGTTGGCGAATTCGATCGAAACTTCGCCGCCGGAAATTCCGGCGGGCGGATCAACTCGTTCGATGTGGGCGCGGCTGCTCATTCGCTTTAACAGAGCCTACATCCTAACGATGCCGTGTGCGCTTGTCTAACTCGGCTATGGACTGCGGTGGCAAACAGAGCGCGACGTCGCTGTGCGGTCTTGCTCCCTCTCCCGTTGGGGGAGGGTTGGGGTGAGGGCTTGAGCGCTACCACCCTCTCCTCTAACCCCTCTCCCAGAGTGAGAGGCGAAAGAGATCCACAGCGCCATGCTATAATCCGCTTCCAAACCAAACCATCCAACGGTGAATGAGAAGTCTTCACGGCAACATCCAGGGTTTAAAGCCAAACCAATTGCGGCGCATTGAGAAGCTGTATCAACGGCGGGTCTCGCCGAATCAGATAGTCACGCCCGAATTCGCCCGTCAGCTCAGCGAACTGTCGCATGAAACTCGCCGTCAAATCGGCGCGCTGATTGATCGCAAGGGCTACGTCGAATTTGTGATCGTCGGCGATGCGCGCCGGATTGAGCTGCCTGACTTTAAGCGCCTGCGCGTCGCCGGCGATCGTTTTCGCGGGTTGCGCTGCGTGCATACACACCTGCGCGGCGAGGAACTGACGCGCGACGACCTTACGGATTTGGCTTTGCTCCGGCTTGATCTGATGGCCGCGATCGATGTTGACGAACACACCGGATTGCCCGGCGTCTTGCGTGCGGCTTACCTGCTTCCATCGACGGCTGCCGAACTCAACTCGAATGGCCACACCAGGCGATTCGTCTTCATCGATCCGGCGCCGCCATCGCAAGTCAACGTCGATTTTCTCGGCCTGATCGAGTCGCTGGAAGAAGAGTTGGCGCGCAACCGGCATGCGTCGCGACGCTCGGGTGGCGGCGACCGCGCGATTCTGGTCAACGTCACCAAAGGGTCAATGGCCGACGCGGAAGATTCGATGGCTGAGCTGCGCGAATTGGCTCAATCGGCCGGCTTGTCGGTCCTCGACTCGGTGATTCAGCGACGGTCGACAATCGATCCGCGCACGGTCATTGGCAAGGGCAAGCTGGACGACCTTCTGATCCGCGCCATGCAGCTGGGCGTGGACGCGATCGTCTTTGATCGCGAATTGCAGGCGTCGCAGGTCAGATCGATTTCCGAAGCGACGGATTTGAAGATCATCGACCGTTCGCAGTTGATCCTCGACATCTTTGCGCAGCGCGCGCAATCACACGAAGGCAAAATTCAGGTTGAGCTGGCCCAGCTAAAGTATCTATTGCCGCGACTAATCGTGGGACAGGAATCGGCGTTCTCGCGCTTGGCCGGCGGGATCGGCGGGCGTGGGCCCGGCGAGACAAAGTTGGAAACCGATCGCCGTCGCGTGCGCGATCGGATTCACCGCCTGGAAAAGGAACTCGCCTCGCAGCGTCTGCGCCGGCAAGAGCGCCGCAAGGAACGTCTGCGTAATGCTTTGCCGATCATTTCCATTGTCGGTTATACGAACGCCGGCAAGTCGACGCTACTGAACACGCTCACGTCGAGCGCAGTGCTCGCGGAAAAGCGAATGTTCGCCACGCTCGATCCGACGACGCGCCGCTTGCGGCTCCCGCGCGATCGCGAAGTGATTATCAACGACACGGTCGGCTTCATACGCGATCTGCCACCGGATTTGCTCTCCGCGTTTCGCTCCACGCTCGAAGAGATTGCCGGCAGCTGCTTGCTGATCCATTTGGTTGACGCCGCCAACCCACGTTGGGAGCAACAGGTTGC
>DATGVD010000192.1:0-2790 GCA_035300785.1 Pyrinomonadaceae bacterium
TCAACCTGTTCTCCGCGGTTTACGTTTCGCGCACGATTTTTATCTGGCTGCTGAGCCGAAAGGGAAAGCGAATCACATCGCTTAGCATTTGATGGCTCAATTATTTCAGAACGTAAAAGTTGACTGGCTCGGCAAGCGCCGATACTTTATCGGGCTCTCGATTCTGCTGCTGCTGGCCGGAATGGGGACTGCTGTCTACCGGCACAAGTTTCATCCGCACGGAACTGAGGCGTTCAACCTCGGTGTGGACTTCAAAGGCGGAACGGTGGTCACGGCGAGGTTTAAGCAGCCTCCGTCGGTCGAGACGCTGCGCGCAGCCATCGATAAAGCCGGCATTCACGATGCAGTCATTCAGCAAGTCGTAAGCGTTCCAGGCGAGTTTCTCATCCGAGTGGCGGAGCAGAGCCCGGATTCCGCAGCGACTGAGAGTCAGGTTGGCGTGGATCCGGCCCGTGCGAAGGTCAAGCAGGCGTTGAGCACGTTCGGTGCGGAAGCCGAACCCACCAAGACTCTCGTGGAAGATCCAAAAGCGGCGTATAAAATCGAAGGGACCGACGCGGTGGGTCAGATCGCGAGCAAGCAACTGCGGAACCAGGCCATCGCGGTAACGATCGCGGCCCTGATCGGCATGCTCCTCTTTATCGCGTTCCGGTTCGAATGGACCTACGGCGCGGCGGCGGTGATTGCCGTTTTTCATACCGTGTTGGTCACCCTGGGCCTCTTTTCGATTTTTCAAATAGAAATTAATCTCACCGTTATAGCAGCGTTGTTAACGCTGGTCGGTTTCGACGTGAATGATTCGATCGTCATCTTCGATCGCATTCGCGAGAATCGAAAGCTGTACCGCCGCATGAGTCTCTATGAAGTGACGAACCTTTCGATAAATCAGACGCTGTCGCGTACCGTCATTACTTCAGGCCTGGTCTTCCTGTCAGTGGTGTCGCTGGTGACGCTGGGCGGCGAAACCCTGCGGCCGTTCTCGCTGGCCCTTTTGATGGGCATCATCTTTGGCACGTATGACACAATTGCGATCGCCGGCCCCATCATGGTTTGGTGGGAGAAAAGACTCGAAGCGGCGAACAAGCTTCCCGCTGCTTCGGCGCGCGAAAGCGGCATCCAGACAAAAGGCCGCGGCGATGCAGCGCGCACCGGGGTTTCGAAATCATCGCGCGCGGCTCGAGTATGACGGGAACCGCGACTCGCCTTTCGGAGTCTAACAGTACGGTTGTTACCTGGCGCGCTGCGCATTTAAAGGCAGCGAAAACGCTTTGTTAAGAGCTGATTTGGTCTTGACTTTGCGAGCAATTGCGGCATAGACTGCACGCGTTGCTGGCCAATTGAATACGCTTTGTAATCGTGCTTTGTTGGATTTGAAGAGGTTGGGATGCACGGTTGGCTGTACGTTGAGATGGCCAGCTTATTTGTGTCTCGCATAGTGGCTGAGTTCAAGGTGGTGTCGGTTTAAGAACGCCGTCGCTTTCGCTGCTTTCCTTTTTCTTTCCGAGCGTCAGGTTCGAGTGGGCTTATATTGAAATTGCAGTCATTTTGATTTTTTGCCTTTGCTAGGATTTGGCCGGACCCTTTTGGCACCGCAGGAGGACAGAAAAGATGTTCGAGAACCTGGTTGAGTCTGGATCGCATTCCGAAGACACGAAGCGGAGAGGCTCGTTCATTCTGGTGACGCTGGCCGTGTACGGAGTGCTCATTGTCGCCGGCGCAGTCATCGGCATTCTGATGGCGCCGGCCTACATCGACATGCAGAATCTTGAGTTGACCGCTCTGATTGCGCCGGTTCCCGTTCCGCAGGCGGCCAAGACAGAAGCCGCCAAGCCGGAGAAGGTCATCGTTGACAAGAACGTCGACGTGCGGAAAGAGCTAATCGCTAATGTAGATCGTCCTGACCTTGTGCCTAAGACGGTTTCGGCGAAAGCCAGTGACGTGCCGCCGGTGCGCAACAACGTGGTGACGATGGTCGGCACCAGCAACTCAAACGCGGTTGCCCCGATGGCGCCGGGAGCGGGAACCAGCAACATCATCTCGGCTCCCGCGAAGGTGGTTATCAACGATGAACCGCCGCCGCCGCCGCCGAAGCCAACACCGCATGCGCCGATTTCCGGCGGCGTGCTCAACGGCAAGGCCGTTCACTTGACGCAACCACCTTATCCTGCGATCGCTCGCAGCGCACATGCTTCTGGAGCGGTCCAAGTGCAAGTGCTGATCGACGAGAATGGAAATGTGATCTCAGCGAGGGCCGTGTCCGGTCATCCGCTTTTGCAAGCGGCGGCGGTCGCTGCCGCTCGCTCATCGAAGTTCACGCCGACCAAGCTTTCCGGCCAGCCGGTCAAAGTTAATGGCGTGATCATCTACAATTTTACGCAGCAGTAAACGGTCCGGCGCGCTGGTCGCCCCAGGAAAGACCGAGAGGCAGCCAGCGCTCGGTTCTGATCGCCGGTAAGCAATCAATCGTAGTCAAACCTTTTTTGGAGGAGTTACCGTGACTATTCTAACAAGCATCCTCGGAACGAAGGCGTTCGGCCTTCTGGTTCTTCTTTGGCAAGCCAGCCCGGCCGCCAGCCCAGCCGGCGGCAACGATCTCAGCATTCAAAAGATGATCAAGAGCATGGGCCCCGTGGCCATCACGGTCGTGATCATTTTGCTGATCATGTCCGTGTATTCGATCGCCATCATGGTCGAGCGCTATCTGACCTATTCGGCGGCCAAGAAACAGTCGCGCGAGTTTGCGCCGCGCGTCGCGCAAGCCTTGAAGAACAATCGCATCGAAGAGGCGAT
>DATGVD010000193.1:0-3388 GCA_035300785.1 Pyrinomonadaceae bacterium
ATCCCGCCTCAACCGCATCGCGTGGGTTGGGATAGCCGAACGGCGTCTTTGGTTCGCTGGCGCGCGCACTGTTCAAGGCATCGTTCCGCTCTTGCGTGCGCGATTGCGAGCCGCCTCGGACCAGACCTTTGCCCCAAATCATTCCCGGTCCAAGGATGGAGACATTTGACAGGTTTTCGCCCCAGATCAAGCTGTTATGCCAGTGGCTGTGTCCGAAGTCCTGGTACGCTTCCCACTCGTTTGGCTCGGCCGGATCATACCGCACGCCGTCCGCCGGGCTTGCGGCAATGAGGGTGGCGCCCTGATCGAGATATAAAGCGATGTTGCTCTTGAGATGAATCGAAACCGAAAGGTAATTGCCGGCAGGGAAGCGCACCGTTCCACCTCCGGCCGCGGCCGCCGCCTCAATTGCTTTGTTGATGGCTGGAGTGTCGAGCGTCTTACCATTGCCGGTGGCGCCGAACGCTTTGACGTTGTAAACACCCGCGTCCTCAGAGAGCAAAAAGTGAGCTGGCCCGCTCTGCGAAATGAAGATTGCCGAGTGAGCATTTGGCAGCAGGAGGCCCGCAGTCAAAAACACAGCAGAAACAACCCAAAGCTTCTTTAGCTTCATTTCGATCTCCAATCAGAGTATTTCCGCTAACGACTTGCCGAGGCTGAAATCTATTTACTGGCGGGATGGATCTCAAATTGGCCGTTCAGCCTAATGTCTTCAGAGCCGGATCCGATCATTACTTTGAATTTTCCCGGCTCGACCACAAACCGCATCTGTTGGTTCCAGAGCGACAGGTCTTCGGGTTTCAAAGTGAACGTGACGGCTTTCGTTTCGCCGGCATTCAAATGAATTCTCTCAAAGCCTCGCAGATTCTTTTCGTAGGTCGTGACGCTCGTTACCAGTTGATGAGTATAAAGCTGGACCACTTCGTCGCCGTCGCGTGAACCTGAGTTTCTCACGTCGCAAGATACTCGAACGTTGCCCTGAGCGCCTTGCGGCGCCGGGGTGATTCTCAAATTGCTGTAGGCGAACGTCGTGTAGCTCAGGCCGTAACCGAACAAGTAGAGGGCGCCATTGACGCGGCTTTTTTCGCCTTCCCACTGAGCATTGGGTTTGGTAGGAAAGTTATATGGAATCTGTCCGACCGTTTTCGGAAAAGTCACGGTCAACTTTCCACCGGGGTTGTAGTCGCCAAAGAGCACGTCGGCGATCGCCGTTCCGCCCTGGGCGCCCGGAAACCACGCTTCGAGAATTCCCGGCACATATTTGTTAGCCCAGTTGATGCTCATCGGCCGGCCATTCAGCAAAACCACGATCACAGGTTTCCCTGTGCGATAGACCGCCTGTACCAGATCAAGCTGATGGCCCGGCAGATCCAAACTGGTCCGGCTCATGCTCTCGCCAATCGTCTTTGCGGAATCGCCGAGGACAACGACGGCAATGTCGGAATTCCTGGTTGCGTCAACCGCCTTATTAATTTCGTCCTGCTCCTGTTTGGTAAGCGGCTCAGGCAAGACTTCGGTTTCGGGCCAGTGGGCGTCCACCACATCGCAGCCTTTCGCATAATTAATTTGAGCTTTATTGCCCAGCTTCTTCCTGATTCCTTCGAGCACGGTAATGCCTTTGACGCCGTTCGGCCCGTAACGATATCGCGTGAGACTGTCATCATCGGCGTTTGGACCAATGACCGCGATTGAGTGAAGGTCTTTGCTTAACGGAAGCACGTTCCGTTCGTTCTTTAACAAAACCATGCTTTCGCGCGCGGCCCGCAATGCGACCTGTTGATTCGTTGCGGAGTTAACGATTCGTTCCGCCCTGTCGACATCTTGGACATAAGGACGATCGAATATGCCAACCAGGAACTTCACTCGCAGAACATCGCGCACGCGGTCGTCAAGTGTCTTCAGGGAAACCTTACCCTCTTTGACAAGTTCGCGCAGCGGGAGAATGAAATCATCGGGCGGCGTAAAATTCGTTTTGACATTTAAACCGGCTTCGATCGACTGACGCACAGCGTCTTTCATGTCCGAGGCGACGCCGTGTTTGTTATAAAGATTTTCAACTGCGGCGCTGTCAGAGACGACATATCCCTTGAAACCGAAATCATTTCTTAGTCGTCCGGTGAGCCAGTATTTGCTGCCGGTAACCGGAATGCTGTCATAGTCATTGTACGAACTCATCACGCCGAGCATTCCGGCTTCTTTAATCGCGGCCTTGAAAGGCGGCAGGAAAATATTCTCGACTTCCCGCGGCGAGGTCTGCGGATCGGTGCGCGCTTGTCCTTCGCGTGCGCCCTTATTGTTGCCATGGATGGCGAAATGTTTTGCGGTTGCGGCGACGCGATAGTCTTTCTGCATCGCTCTGACCATCTCGACCCCGAGCCGCGACGCGAGATATGGATCTTCACCATACACATCTTCAAAGCGTCCCCAGCGTTGATCTCGCGCAACGTCGAGAATCGGAGCGTAAACATTCGTGTAGCCGAGCGCTCTGCCTTCTGCGGCGGTAATGCCTCCTATCTCGCTAATCAGTTCTTTATCCCAGGTGCTGCCCTGACCGATCTGCGCGGGAAAGCTTGTCGCGGTGTAAGCAGCGAGGCCACGAACGCCTTCGTTCGTGAAATCAACGGGAATGCCGAGCCGCGTGTCTTCAATAAAGAAACGCTGCACTTCGTTCATCGCCCAGACATGTTTCCTGATGTCCGTGGCATAAACGCTCTTGCCATTGGGACCTACGCCATTGAGGTGTTCATCGATATTGGCGATACCGTCTTTCCAGATTTGGTTTTTCCAATCAGGAGTCGGCAACTCGTCTTTCAAGGGCGGCTCCGCTCCGCTCCTGCCCCGTCCGACGCCGTACAGGGTTGCGGTTTGACACGTCTTTTCCTCGAGGGTCATCTGCGAGAGCAGGTCATCTATGCGTTTGTCGATTGGCGCCCTGGGATTCTCGTAAACATCCATCTTTCCGTTCTTGTTCAGATCGATCCAGCCGTCTTGATAGATGTTCTTTCCGCGATTAGCATTCTGGCCGAGACGAGTTCCTTGTGAAGTGGGCGCCAAAAAATTCAAACCCACCATCAGCAACATGAACCACGCCACAGTTTGGAACATCTTCATACGCGCGTCGTCTTCTCTTTCTTACCAATGTGACCGAGCCAGGCCAGCGAATCTTAAACGTTACCGGTAACGAGCGTCAATGGCCTGCTCCCGGACTGGAAATTCTCGATCCTACTTGTCAGGTCCGTTCGAGCTGCGGCCTTTGTCGCCATAGCCGAGCTCGGCGCCACCCGAGATGAGGTGGTCGACTCCGGTCGTGAAGGTTGCTTCAGCGGCAATGAAGAGGCAGAGCTTGCCAACTTCGTCAATCGTTCCCATTCGCGAGAGCAACTGCGCT
>DATGVD010000194.1:0-4219 GCA_035300785.1 Pyrinomonadaceae bacterium
TCCGAGCCAAGAAGTCATCGTTAGAGAAGTATAGACCAACTTAGACATAGTGGGAGCCTTGATCCAGCGTCCTGACTTACGTAGTCAGCCTTCGATAAATCCCCGGCAGACGCTCCGGCAACGAAAGCACGTCGTCGATGATCGTGTAACAGACCTCGCCGTAGAGATCGCGCAGCTCGCTCTCAGATTCGCGATCGATGGTGATGCAGAAAGGCGTGATTCCCTGCGTCTTGGCCTGGCGCAAAGCTTCGCGCGTGTCTTCGCGCGCATAACGGGCATCGCCATAGTCGTGATCATAAGGTCGCCCGTCGGACAAAACGATCAGCAGACGCGTGCGGGCCTCCTGCTTCTCGAGCTTCGCGGTGGCATGACGAATCGCGGCGCCCAGACGCGTGTTGTTTTGATAAGTAATCCCGCCGATGCGCCGCATCACTTCGTCTGAATAGTGTTCGCCGAAATCCTTCAGCACATAGAATTTCACGTTGCGCCGGCCTTCGGAAGTGAAGCCGTTGATTGCATAGACATCACCCACGGCTTCCAGCGCTTCGCTCATCAGCACCAGACCTTCCTTTTCGATCTCGATGATCCGGCGGCCGGGATGCGTATAAGGTTGCAGCGGATGACGGCCGATGGTGCGCGCGGTCGAAGACGATTGATCCAGTAGAAACGAAACAGCGACATCGCGGCGGCGGCGCAGGCGTTTGGTGTAGATGCGCTCTGACTGTTGGCCGTCGGCGCGCCGATCGATGAAGAAGTCCACCACCGCGTTCAGATCATAGTCTTCGCCATCGATTTCGTTGGTGATGCGCGTCAGGTTTTCCGGCTTCATCAACTGAAACTGGTGGCGGATCGAAGAGACGACGCCTTTGTATCTTTCGCGGGTGTCGTCAACGAACGCGCGGTCGCCCCGCTTCACTTTCTTTTCGACTACCCGGCACCAGCCCACGCGATGATCCACCAGTTCGCGGTCCCACTCGTCATAATTAAATGCGACCTCGCCGGCTTCCAGATCCTGCTCCGGCATTTCACCTTCGCTCCAGGCCTCGCTGCCTTCGAGTTCGTCGAATTCGCCTTCGGCGTCAGCGTTCCAGGCATTGAAGAGTTCGCGCGCGTCGCGCCGCTGAGGTTGCCGGTTCGCGTCGCGTGAGGCTTCCATCTGTTCGGCCAGCTTGCTCGCGTCCTCCTGATCCAGCTCGTCCGGCACTTCCACCTGCTGCTCGGAATCTTCCTGCGCGATTGATCGAAACAGCGAATAAACGCGGCTGGTGGCCATCAAAGTGTCCGCGACGGTGGCCAGCGGGTTCGATAAGTAATCTAGAACGATCGTTTCGAGTTCGGAAACCACCTGGCGATAAAACTCGCGCGCGTCGTCGAGCGCGCCACCGAGCATCGTGATTTGAAACAGCAGCTCGAACGGCACCAGCGCAGCGGGCAAGCCGACAATCTCTGGCCGGCGACTGCGCAGATGTTCGCGAATCAGATCGAGATCGCGCGTTAGTCCGCGATAGGTTTGCCGCAAACGCCGATCGATGCGGCCATTTTCCAGCGTGCCAAAGATTCTGCGCGCCAGCGCCGGAATCGGAAACAGTTTGACGACCTGACGATAGTCCAGATCGCTTTTTTCGGCTTCTTCTTTGCGGCTTTGCGCCTTTGCGTGAACCTTCTCCCCGCTAATGCTCGGACGCTTGCCGACATCGTCGAGGTCAAACGAAAACGCGTCGCGCGCATCCTGGTTTTGCGGATCGTAAAGCTCGCTCAGCGCCGTGTAAGCCGCGCGCAGATCGCCGGTGTCGCGCTCGTACGTGCCAAACTCGATCTGTCCCGCCGCGTGCGCCGCCAGCACTTTGTAGAGTCGAAAATCGAGTTCTTCATCGCCGAATTCCGAAACGACTGACGGCAAGTGAATCGTGCGGCCGTCGCCCAGGCGCGCTTCGACCGGCACGGCGGCGAGCGCCGCGATTTCGACTTCGCGCCCGGTGAGGCCTTCGACATAAAGGCGCAGCAGAAGCTGAATCGATTCCAGCGAGACTCCGGCGCCGCCGACGCGCAGAGCCTCGTTGCTGCTGCGAGTTTCCAGCGCGTAATAGCTGCGCCGCGCGCGCGTGTCTCCGGCAATCAAACCGGCTCGCGCCCAGCTTTCGAATTGTTCGATCGAAACTGTGTGCAGGGCTTTTGCGCTGGATCGCAAACAAGCCAGCGCTGCCTCTGAATCGACGAGAGCGACTTCGCGCGTCAACGCAATTACGCGGCGAGCGAGCCCAACAGCGCTTTCATGATCTTTGGTTGATGCGAGCGTTTGAAAGAACGCCGGACTGGTGCGGATAAAAGCGACCAGGCCGGCATTGCCGTGGGACGCAACTGCCCAGAGCAAATCGATCCAATCGTCAAAGCATTCCGGCAGCGTCCGCAGAATTTCGCCGCCCGCGATCAGAAGATTGAGTGCGGCCGCGCCACCGCGTTCGAGAAAACTGGTCGCGCGCCGCATTAGCTTCAGGGCCGGGTCCGCGGCCAGTTTGTCGATCGCCTGGGGCAATGCAACCCACGCATCCGCGGCGATGCCGCCGGCGCGCGCCGCAAACGCCGACGTTAGATCAATCGCCGCCCGCGTCGTGATGATGTCAATACCACCGGGCTTGGCAGGTGGGGAATTGCCATCGAGTCTAAGTAATCCAGCAATGACCACCGGAGCCGCATTCAGAAAGTCCGAACTGTGTTTCGCGGACCTCCGCGAAATCTCCCCCGCGATCTCATAAATCGATCGCAGGAGTTCGGGCTGACGTACCTGTCCCGCCAGCGCGGGCGCGTGGCGAAACGTTTCGGCCGCAGTCTTAGCCGACAGAGTCATCTGTCGCGAGCACACTTGAAAGACAAACGGCCTGGCCGCTGGTGGCACCTGGGCGAACTCGCCCAGGCCGGCGACGAAGAAGCTGACGCCGTCTTCGACTTCGGCCATCGTCAAGCGCCGGCCCACCTCGCCCCAGGCACGTAGCTCGGCCGGTTCCAAAACCTGTGCGGTGCCGGGCACAGCGCGGAGAAATTCAATGCTGGCGCGCAAAGAAACTCCGGCGATTGCCGCGCTGGTTTCCAGCGCCGCGCGCGTATGTTCGAGCGGCAGGTGACTTATCTCGCGCAGCAGGCCGGCGATCGTGCGCCGCTCAGTGGGGTTCTTTACCGAACGCAGCCGCTCGTCGATTTCTTCGCCAAGCTGATCGTCAATCGATTCGAGCTTGAGCGGACGAGGTTCGGCAGCAGTTTTATCTTCCTTGTCTCCCATGGGATGTCTACGGTACCTTGACGAAACCGGCTTGCGTGAAATGTCTATCGAAGGTGAGCGCTTCCCTGATCCCTAACTTCTTCATCAGCACAAATGAAACGCAGTCCGTAAGCGAATATGTTTTGTCCTGGTGTTTCTGGAAATAACCCCACGCTTCATAAAACAGTTCTTCATTGACGTGAACGATATTGAACACGCGAGAGCTCAATAAATTGTTGCCCAACTCAACTGCCTTAGAATGAAGGCGGCGATTATTCAGTAGGGTTACGACTTCAACAAGCACATACGAGCTGGTTACAAGAGATCGCGGAGACGATTTCAATAGATCGCGCCAGTGCTTGGAGGCGGTCTTGTGGTACTGATCTTCGACACTCTCGACCGCGATGAGATAACTCGTGTCAAGAAATAGAGAGGTCATGAGCCATAGATATACTTGTCATGATTTACTGAGGCATCTTTGAGCCCGAGCTTAATTGGATTCTTGCCGATGTCATAGATGGGGTCCTTGGCGCCCAGCGGCACAACAACAATCAGGCCATTTTGTCGCCGAACTTCAACCTCCTTAACTCCCTTCAGAAACTTGCGCGGAATGAGCGCGCCTTTTTCGGTTACTTTCACTTTCATGGGTTGTCACCTCTGCCGCCAAGTATATGACTTTAGGCGGCACGATCCAATTCCCCGAATTGACTCACAGAAAACCCAATCCGAACAGAAGACTCTGCCTCAGATAAAAGTCATGGGCGCTGAATAGCTGCGAGAACCATATCAGACGGCTTATGCGCGATCGATAAAGACGAAGGGTTGAGCCAAGAAGAAGGTATAAGCAAAACGTCGCTACTAACGGATCAGCAAAACCAACGAATCGGCGTTGGTAGATGATGAGAATGTACAAAAGGGCATCAGATGCAAGACCATAACAAACGGACACGGCGATTGACTGCCAGC
>DATGVD010000195.1:0-2181 GCA_035300785.1 Pyrinomonadaceae bacterium
CCGCTCAGTCACGCGCACCCGCAAACGGTCGGGCAGAACCCGAGTGACAATCGCGCTACGCACACCCGGCAGGCGTCCCAGTTCAGCGCTGATGGCTGAGAGATCGGCGCGCCAGACTCCAGTGCGAGCCACGGCCCTGCGGGTCAGGCCTTCGATTTCTTCAGCCGAAGTTCGCGAGGTGCCGGTCACGTCAATGCTCCTGACCTGGAACATCGCCGCCGAAGCGGCCACGCGATAGCCGACAAACGCCGCCATGAGCGCGAGAATTGCCAGCACGACTTTCAGAGCCGACGGCACATAACCAAATAGCGCGCGGGGAGAGAAGCTTCGCGACCGGCTCGCTTCTCGACCGCCTCGACGCGCCGGACGCTGAACAAATTCTCGGGTGGCAGCGGAATTGCGCCGCGAGCCGCGCGATGGAATGGCTTGTTCTCTCATAAGTTTCTCTCAACCGTTCAGAGTTCGACCTTTAGGTTGCACTTTTCGGAGCACGCTAAAGCGTGAACTCTAGACTCTACGTCTGTTCTCCACTCTCACTACTCCAGAGTTCAACTTCGTACTCGAGATCGATTCCGTGTTCGCGCTTGACCCGCTCGCGAATTTCTTCCGCGAGGGCGAGCGCGTCGTCAGCGCGCGCGTCGTCGCCCTCGGTCACGATGAAGTTTGCGTGTTTCGGCGAAACCACTGCCCCGCCTCGCCGCGTTCCTTTCATGCCGAGATCGTCGATCATCTTGCCCGTACCGAGCGCGCTCGCCGGTGGATTTTTGAAGAAGCAACCGGCGGAGCGCGCGCCGTGTGGTTGCGTCGCCATTCGTTGGCCCTTGGCTTCTTCCATCCGCGCGCGGATTTCCTCGGCGTTACCAGGTTGCAAAACCAAAGTCGCGCCCAAGAGTAATTCCCCTTCCCGAAACGAAGTGTGGCGGTAGTTCCACTTCACTTCGCTGCCGGGAATTTCGACCACGCAGCCGGCGCGCGCGACGCGCACGGTTTCTACTACGGTGCCAATTTCCTGACCGAAAGCCCCGGCGTTCATCCAGAGCGCACCGCCCACCGTGCCGGGGATGCCGCTGAGTCCCTCAATCCCTGAAAGTCCCTGCCGCCCAGAATCGATGCAAAGCCGCGGTAGCGAATAGCCGGCACTCACCGAAACCCGAGCGCCAGAAAACACCGGATCAGCTTTCAATTCTTTCACGCTCAAGATCACGTAATGATGAGCGCCGTCGTCAGCCAAAACGTTGCTGCCCGATCCCAGCGGCCGCCAGGCGATTTGGTTTTGTTCCAACTCGTGCACGAGCGCCGCGGCCTGCTCTTCGGTCTGCGGCGAAAGCACCCAATCGATCGCACCGCCGACGCGGAGGCTGGTCAATTCGGCGAACCGCTTGCCGCGTTCGGCGCGCACACCAAGCTGTGCCGCGATCCGTTCGATCGCCGCGTCGCGCACTGCTAAATCATTAGTTCTTGCTGTCATTGCTGCAGCCATTATCAAATCAGGCTTACGCGCCCTGGGCTAAACCCTGTTCGCGCAAGAGCGTTAACAACTGGTCGCCTGCGCGATGGACTGAGCCGGCGCCGAGTGTGATCACCAGATCGCCTTCGCGGACGTGGTCGCGAAGAATCTCGGCGGCATTCTCGACCTTGCCCACATACTCCGCGTTCTTGTGGCCGTAACTCTTGATTCGTCCAGTCAACACTTCGGCGTTCACGCCCTCGATCGGCGTCTCGCTCGCCGCATAGATGTCGGTCACGAACAGCACGTCGGCGTTATTGAAGGCGCTGGCGAATTCGTCCATCAGATCGTTGGTGCGCGTATAGCGATGCGGCTGAAACAGAGCGACGATGCGCCGGTTCGGAGCGCCGATGCGCGCCGCGCTCAAGGTCGCTTTGATCTCCGTCGGGTGGTGACCGTAATCATCGACCACGGTAACGCCCGCTTCGTCGCCCTTGAATTGAAAGCGCCGATCGGCGCCGCTGAATTCACTGAGCGCCTGCGCGATCGTCCCGAACGGAACTTCCAATTCGAGACCCACCGCAATCGCCGCCAGCGAGTTGTAGACGTTGTGTTTGCCCGGCACGCGCAGAGAGACTGAACCCAGCACGTCTATGCCGCGCCACACGGTAAAGCTCGATCCGAAGGCTTGATCGTAAGTGATCTCGTGCGCCGAGACGTCCGCCTGCGCACTC
>DATGVD010000196.1:0-14227 GCA_035300785.1 Pyrinomonadaceae bacterium
AACACCACGCGCGCGGCATTCCCGCCGCGCAGGTAACTGGCGTCGGAAAGGAAGTCTTGAATCTCGTCCGGTTGTGTTTTGGTCAGCATCAGTTGAACCACAGAGGACACAGAGGAAAACATAACGAAAAAGGGTAAAGCCTTTAGGATTCACTTCAAGTATCCATTCTTGTCTGCTTTCAATTCTCTGTTTTTCTCTGTGGCCTCTGTGGTTAATTCTCGTTCATGCTACCACCAGTTCACGCTCGCGCAGATACTTGATCCGGTCGCGTAACTCCGCCGCCTTTTCGAACTCAAACCTCTTCGCGTGCTCGCGCATCTCAAACTCACTCTGCTTGATTTTCTCCCCAAGTTCTTCGGCGCTGTAACCATCGACCTCTTCAAGCTCCAAAGGCACTTTGAAATAGTCGGCCTCGGAGGCGGTTACCAATGTCGACTCGATTGGTTTGATGATCGTCATCGGCGTGATGCCGTGCTCGCGATTATAGACTTCCTGCAAGGCGCGCCGGCGACGCGTTTCATCGATCGCGCGCTTCATCGAGTCGGTCACGCGATCGGCATACAGAATCGCTTTGCCGCTACTGTTGCGCGCGGCGCGGCCAATCGTTTGAATCAGAGAAGACTCGGAACGCAGGAAGCCTTCCTTGTCGGCGTCGAGGATCGCGACCAGCGAAACTTCCGGCAAATCCAAACCTTCGCGCAGCAGATTTATTCCAACCAGCACGTCGAACTCTCCGCGGCGCAGGTCGCGGAGAATCTTAATGCGGTCGAGCGTGACGATGTCCGAATGAAGGTAGCGGACGCGGACGTCGAGTTCGGTAAAGTACTCGGTCAAGTCCTCCGCCATCTTCTTCGTCAGCGTGGTAACCAGCACGCGTTCTTTGCGCGCAGCGCGCGCCCGGCATTCGCCGAGCAGGTGATCGATTTGACCTTTGACCGGCATCACCTCGACTTCCGGATCCATCAAGCCCGTCGGACGAATAATCTGTTCGATGATTTCGCCGCTCGATTTAGTCAGCTCGTAAGGTCCCGGAGTCGCGGAAACATAAATCCTCTGAACGACGCGCTCTTCAAACTCGTCGAAATTCAGCGGCCGATTATCGAGTGCCGACGGCAGGCGGAATCCGTACTCAACCAGCGTGCGTTTGCGCGATTGATCGCCAAAAAACATGCCGCGCACTTGCGGAATAGTCTGATGCGATTCATCAATGACGACCAAAGTGTCGCGCGGCAGGTAATCGAGCAGCGTCGGCGGCGGTTCGCCCGGTTTCTTGCCGGTCAGATGACGCGAGTAATTCTCGATGCCTCGACAGAAGCCCATCTCTTTCATCATCTCCATGTCGAACATCGTGCGCTGATGCAGGCGCTGCGCTTCGACCAGCTTGCCTTCCTCGATCAGCTTCGGCTCCCACCACTCCAGTTCCTGCTTGATCGATTTGATGGCGCGCTTGAGCGTGCTGCGCGGCATTACGTAATGCGACTTGGGATAGATCGGCACGCGCGCGGTGTGCTTTTGGATAACTTCGCCAAGCAGCGGATCGATGGTCGAGATGGAATCAATCTCATCGCCCCAGAGCTCTATCCGATAGGCCTCGTCCTGATAACTCGGATAGATTTCGACCACGTCCCCGCGAACGCGAAAGCTGCCGCGTTTGAAGTCGATGTCATTGCGCTCGTACTGCAACTCAACCAAACGTTGGAGCAGGGTGTCGCGCGCGATCTTCATACCCGGCTCGAGGAAAACCAGCATGCCGTAGTATGCGTCCGGATCGCCGAGACCATAGATGCACGACACGCTGGCGACGACGATTACGTCGCGACGCTCAAACAACGCGCGCGTCGCCGACATGCGCAGGCGATCGATCTCTTCGTTGACGATCGCGTCTTTTTCGATGTAGGTGTCTGAAGCGGGAACGTACGCTTCCGGCTGGTAATAGTCGTAGTAAGAAACGAAATACTCGACGGAGTTTTCGGGAAACAGCGACTTGAATTCCTGATACAGTTGCGCGGCGAGTGTCTTATTATGAGCGATCACCAGCGTCGGCCGTTGGGTGCGATCGATGACGCTGGCGACAGTGAATGTCTTGCCGCTGCCCGTGATCCCAAGCAGAACCTGATCCCTGGTTCCGTCAGACAGGCCGCGAATCAAAGCATCGATCGCCTGTGGCTGGTCGCCACATGGCTGATAGGACGATTGAAGCCGAAAGGGCATAACCAACCATAGTAAATCGTAAACGGTCAATCGTAAATCGGCGAAGACCGAAGATAGTGGGGAAGTTTTACCCCACTATCAGACTGAATTAACGCAAAAAGCGCAGAGCCTGTGAAGCTCTGCGCTCTTGCTAACGCAAACACTGCGGGCGCTTCTTTACGCCATCGACGGCGCGTCGGCGGGCGTCTGGCTGGTGATTTGGTAAATCGCTTCCATCACTGCCGATCGTACTTCGGGCGGCAGCGATCCACGCACAGCCATGCGGCGAAATGCCGGCAGAATATCCGGCTGGCCGCTGAGCGCCACGAGTTTAACGACCGCGAGTCGGACTTCCATGTTTGGATGGTCTTCAATCGCACGCATCAGCGGCTGCACCTCACCGGCCTTGGACATCAGGAATAGCAGCGAGAAAGCGTCGTAGGTTTTGTCGCGGCTCTCCCCGGTAAGATTCCTGATCGCTTCCTGAGCTAATCCTGAAGAGGCTATAGCCGCGCCAATCTTGCGACGGCGCGCGGGGGTGGCTTCGCGCAACGCGCGAGTGAAGGCCGCCGCGCGATCGTCCTGAGAATTGAATAGAGCGCGGGCCGCGTTACTGCGCACTTCCACGGATTGATCGTCAAACGCCGTGTTGATATGGCGGAGGGCATCTTCGCCGCCAAAACGGGCTAATTCAAGGACGGCAGCCGCGCGTTCGGCCGCTTTGTCGCTGCCAAGCTGGCTCAGCGTCGCCGCCGGGACAGCGCTTGGCGCCCTCTCCGCTTCCGGCACGCTGACGGCATGAAACTCTCCGCCTGAATCATCCTGCATTAATCCGGCAAGACTTTCGTGCGACGGATGCTGATCAGCCGAAACTGCGGGCTGGCTCTCAATACTGACGTCAAACCACTCGACAATTTCGTTAACCTTGCCGCTAACGTCGCGAGCCGGCGGCTCCCGGACTTCCGACCGCTCAATTTCAAGAGGATATGTCTCCGTCTGGCTGTGCACATTTTCGGGATGATGTGAACCGAGCTCGACTTGATGACGCGCTTCGTCTTCAGCGCGAATCTTGGCTTCGACTTCAGCGCGAATCCGCGCCTCCATCTCAGCGCGCTGACGAACTTCGTCCGCAGCCTTCTGTCTCGCTTCTTCTTCCGCCCTTAGTTTCGCTTCCGTTTGGGCGTGGCGAAGCGCATCTTCTTCAGCGCGGCGGCGTGCGGCTTCCTCGGCCTGGCGTTTGCTTTCGGCTTCGGCGTGCTGGCGTGCCGCTTCTTCAGCGCGACGCTGGGCTTCCAGGGCAGCCATTCGACTAGCCTCTTCTTCAGCGCGTCGGCGAGCCTCTTCTTCGGCCTGACGCCGGGCCTCGTCTTCGACTTTGCGGCGTCCTTCGGCTTCCGCGCGCATTTGCGCTTCAATTTGAGCGCGCAAGCGTGCTTCGTCTTCCGCCCGACGCAGGGCGCTCGCCTCTGCGTGACGGCGAGCTTCGTCTTCCGCCCGACGCTGGGCGGCGTGCTCGGTCAGCATTCGCGCGTCTTCAGCAGACCTGCGACGGGCGTCTTCGCGCGCCTGCACCCGGGCGATCTCGACCTCGACGGCGTGGAATCTCATCTCGGCATGCCGGCGCAATTCATCTTCCTGCGCGCGCTTCCGGGCCTCGGCTTCCAAAAGGCGACGCTGTTCTTCGGCGTAGACCCGCGCTTGCTCGTCTTCTGCATGCCGTCGCTTTTCCAGTTCCGCGCGGTGCGCTTCTTCGGCAGCGCGCAGCCGAGCTTCAAGGTCAGCGCGGCGCGCATCTTCCATGGCCCGCATGCGCTTCAATTCTTCTTCGGCGCGCGCGAGTTCCTGCTCCGCGATCCGGCGGCGACTCTCTTCCTCGGCCTGTTCGCGAGCTTCGACGGCGATTCTCTGTTTCTCGTGTTCCGCACGCTGACGTGAACTCTCGGCTTCCGCCTGGCTCCGACGCTCATGCTCGAAGCGCAACGCATTTTCAGCCGCCAGTCTCCCTGCCTCGAACTCCGCCCGGCGGGTTTGCTCTTCCGCTTTCAAACGAATCAGCTCGGCTTCCAACTGCTTGATCTCTTCGCTGGCGAGGCTGGCCGGAGAGTCATCTTCGTCAACCGGCTTGGCCGAAGCGATCGGGGCCGCGACAACATCCGGCGTCTTTAGTTCAGCAGGCGCCGGCGCTATCGGTGCCGGTGCGATTGGCGCCGGCGGTTGCTGCTCGTTCTTGAGAATCTGTAGCAGCTCTGCTTTGTGCGCGGCCAGCGCGCTACGCAGCTCCGGAGTAATGGCGCCTTTTGGCGCATCAATGACCAGGCGATCGTCGCCCGAGGTTCTTACCTCGACACCTTTTTTGCGGAGCTCGGAAAGCAAATTGCGGGCTGTCATAGTTCGATCACCTCGCGGTCGGGTTTGATTTGTGCCGCGGAAAGTTGCGGAGCCGGCGAGGCGGCAGAGACGTCCGGCGCCGCCGAGCTGTCAGCGGGGCCAGCCGTGGCGCACGCGTCGATCGCGTGCTTGATCAAAGTTCGCGGCACTTTGCGATCGGTCTCTGTCTGCATCAGCGAATTCAAGGGGCCAATGGCGGTTGGGTCGCGGAGGTCCATCAAGGCTTCCACCGCGGTGCGGCGTACTTCTGGAGCAGAATCGTCGAGCGCCGCGATCAGATGCGGCGTGGCTTCGCGATCGTGAACAAAGCTAAGCCGGCGCGCGGCGGCGGCGCGTTCGACCGGCGCATCGGCAATGCGCAAGTCGCGCGTCGCATCGTCAAAGTAACCGTGGTTCATAAAGGCGGCGCGCGCCCGATCGCGTCGCTGAAGGTTTCGGCCAACCAGCGCTGACAGTAATTCAGCGCCGACAAGCTTGCGGGTCTCAGGATCATCGGACCCAATCAGACTCGAATCATACTCTTCGCCGGCCATTACGTGCTTCACTTGTTCGGCAACGGTCGCACCTCGCGCCTGGCGTGCACTGTCCGGAGCGATCGGCGAGGCCTGAATCACGGGTTCAGCTTCTTCAACCGGTCGTACCGGAGTCGTGCTGGCGGCGACGGCCACGCCGGCGGGACCGGCCACGTCGGCTATTGCCGCTGCTCTTGATTCGCTCGCCTGGACACTCTTGGCGTCGGCAATGGTCTTCGCCTTCTTTAGTTCGCTGCGACGGCTGCGCCCGCGACGCGTCCCTTTGAGCCGACGACGCTGAAACAGAAACAGCACAAACAAAGCCAGAATGACGGCTCCGATTACCACCGGAATCGGATTGAGCTGGGCGAGCAGAATCCAATAGCGAGCGCGCTCTTTCAGCTGGCTCTGCCATGACGTGACGGTACCAGACGAAGTCGCGGTCGTCGCCGGAGTCGGTTGCAGGGCCGGCGATGCGGTCGGCTTCGCGGCAGCCTTTGGCGACGGCGTCGCTTTCGGACTGGCAGCCGGAGCCGGGGTCGGCGTGGCAACGGAGGCGATGATGATCCTCGGCGGAGGGCTTGCCGCACCGAGTTTCGATCCTGATCTTTCTGAGCCCAGCGGGAGCGTAGTGTTCGCCGCCGCGTTTCGCGCCGCCGGCGATGGACTGCTCACCGGCCGGGCTGGCGTCCTGGCGGAATTCGATGCCGGATTTGTTCGCGCGACTTCCCGACTGCCGGCATTCGATCCCGCTGAGGGAACTCGCGTCGTGCCGGGGGTGCTGAAAACTACGTCGAGTTTGTTTGAGTGTTGCTCGATATGCGCGGTCGCGCCCGGCTGGAGCCGAAACGAGATGACCGTGCTGTCTGAGCCGCGCTGAACTTTGACATCCGCAAACCCGCGACCACGCGTTGCTTCAGCGCGTGGCACGTCAGCGGCTGGGAGCTTTATATAAAAACGATCGCCGCGACGATAGGCCTCATAGTCGCTCAAGGACTGGTCAGAGTTAATTGCGACGCGCGATCCTTCCGGCGAATCGCTGGAGCGCAGCGTAGTTACGTGTTGGCGCTTTCCCGATTTGTTTGAATTGCTCTGCGTTGGCCTGCTTTGCGCCGTGATCAGCGCCGCGCCAAACAGCAAAGCCGCGCCGCACCTGAAGGCGAGCGAGGCTTGCGCGCGGAAAGACGAATGGTGAGTCGCGTTCATCATTGGGGCAACGTTAATGAAAAACCGATCGGAACACTCGACAGAATTATGCAACGTCAAAGCGTGGTTGTCACTTGCGTCTCAGTTGCAGGTAGTTCCTGGTCGAGCTTGGACAAGACTTCCATTACGGCCGTGCGCACATTTTCCGGCATGCCTTCGCTGGCGATCATCTTGCGCAGTCTCGGCGCCACCTCGGGCCTCGCGGCGACGTTCAGTACGCGCACCGCACAAAGGCGCACTTCGTCGTCCCTGTGATTTTCGATCGTATCGATGATCGGATCGGTTTCGTTGGCGCGAGCCAGCAGCGTGAACAGCGAGAAGGCTTCATAGGCCTGGTGGCGGTCCTCGCTGGCGAGGCGATCGACGGCCTGCGCTATGATGCCGGTCGAAATACAAGCGCGCGCAACCCGTCGCAGCGTGTCGGGGTCGGCAGTTTCCGTGACGCGCACATAAGCGTCCGCGCGGTCAAAGTGAAGACTGGTCAGAGTGCGCGCGGCTGCGGCCCGAACGATGCGCGATTCGTCGGCGAGCGCGATCAGCACCGGCGCGAGAACCGATTCGTGATCGATCGAACCGAGACTGGTTACGGCTACGGAACGCACCGCCGGATCTAAATCGTTGAGGGCCATCGCGGCCAGCGCGGACACTGAGCGCTGTGCATGATGCGCACCGAGTTGCTGCACAATCCGGGCTCGTCCGCTTTCGTCAGCTGTTTCAAGCTGGCCGAGAACATTGGTCAGCTCCACGTCTGCGTCGCCCGCCGGCAGGTCCTCAAAGGTTAAGAACGGTTCCAACCCGAGAAGTTCTGCGCCGGGTGCGCCGTCGCCCAACACGGAAGGTTGGGTCGAAGACGAATCCAGATAGCCGAAGCTCTCAACAGAGCAGGCACTCAACGTTTCGCTGAGAAGGGAAGCCGGAATATCCGGATGACGGCGCGCGATGTCCAGCAATGCGCCGATCGCCGCGGGCATTTTCAGGGCGCCCAGGCTTGAGACCGCCTGGTTACGCACGACTGAATCGGGATCATGCAGCGCTTCAATCAGAAATGTCAGCGATGATTGCGATCCAATTTGTCCCAGAGTCCGGGCTGCCGAGGAACGCTCCCACGCATCTCGGCCCAATAACATCAACGCGCTCTGTCGCGCGACGAAACCGTATTCCTCCAGCGCTTCGCGCGCTCGTCGCCGGCCATCCTCATCAGAGTCATGAGAGTCCAGCGCCTTCACCAGCGACGCTTCGATCGCGCGCCGATCGTCAGCGACCCGAGATGCCATTACGTCCATGCGATGCGGTTTGCCGAGGACCAGCTTGCCCACTTCCTGATCGACGCGATACGCGCCATAGGCAGACGCCTCAGATTCGATCGGCTGTGGCTTGTCTAGCTTTTCCCATAGCTGGGGTGCCTCCGGTAATTGGACCAGACTTTCGTTCGAGAGTGTATCCTGTGGCCGCTCAGAAGGAGTAACGGACGCATTTTGCGAACGAGACGTTTTTCTGATTGGCCTGGCAGTCTCGATCTCGCGCGCTTTTTGCTCGCCGCGGACTTTCTTGAAGACCAACAGCCCAGTCAACAGCAACACCAGGAAGATGGTGACACCGTAGGTCGAGAAGATCGAAGAACCCCAGTTGTCCGAGGACGAATCCGCACTCTGCGCGCACGCAGTGCCGGCTGCGCACAAAATTCCAAGCAGGCAAATGATACCAGCGAACAGCGCTCGCGCTGCCCTTTGCAGCCCGAAGACTGAATTCTGATTTGGCATGACTCTCACCATGTGTTCGAAGATGTGAATGCCAGTAGGTTGGTTGGATAGGCCGAGTCAACTTCGCAAGAAGCCACGCGGAGCTAGCTTCCGTCCCGGTCTTGGTTATTTGGCATTACCCCTTTCTTCTCGAGGAGAGAAAGGGGCGGGTTCGGTGTGTCGCGCGCTGCGAAGCAATGCGCGGTCACCTAGGACTATAGCAGGGCGAAAGGAGTCAACTCAAGCCTAAAGTTAGCAAAATGAGGGGGATTGGCGAGCTTCGGACCCAGTTGGCGAGCCGAACCGCAGCCGCAGAGTTCCGGCGGTTTTCCGCAAAACTCGGTGCGATTCAGGCACAAAACGAGGTGGAGGCAGTTGGCCTCTACGGTTTGGTCGGGCTGGGGGTCAACTTGGCGCGGAGCCGGGCTTCGTATCCCGGCAGGGTTGCCGCGAACTGTGGCGACGTTCCGGGCTTCTTGCTCAATTCCCGAAAGAAGGCCAGCCCGCGCTCGTCACCAAGCGCCACCAGGGCCTCGGCCAGGACCGAGGGATTAAAGTTCCGACGCTCGATGCTCTCTGTCAGCGCACCGCTGATCAAGGGGAAAGTGCGCGGATCATCATTTCCGGTCGCGCCTAACAAACCGACCGCGGCGGCACGAACGCCGGTGGGATTCTCAGAAGCAAAATACTTGAAGCCGAGATCCAGGGCACGCTTGTCACCGAGAGCGGCCAGCCCGCTCAAAGCGGAGGCGCGAATCGTGTCGCGCCACGAAGGCGCGGCGATTAATTTCATCAAGGAATCGTAAGCCGTTGGGCTCTTCGTTTGACCCAACGCTGCGGCCGCAGCTCGGATCACGGCATAGCTCTGATCGTGGAGCAGTTGCTGATACGTATCCGCAAGGGTCGCATCCTTCGTTGTGGCCAGCGACTTGACTGCCTGCGCGCGCACTCGCGCGTTCGCATCTTTGGTCGCCGTCAGCAAAGCATCTTTCGCGTCCTTCGAACCATTCAGTGCGGTCGCTGCGTCGAGTCGCGTGCCCCAAAAGTGATCCTTTGTTGCCGCATTCCTGATTGCGTTCGTGATCGACTGGCGGTCAGCAGTCGTGGTCTTGTCGTCTCTCATTCGCGTCGACAACTGTTGCAGGGCCCAGATGCGTCCCAGCACATCCTGGTCGTTCGCGAGTTGATACATCAATTGCCCATCGGTTTTGCTGAACAGCAGTTCCTTGATCAGCGCATCCTGGTAATCAAAGTTAACCAGCAAAGGCTCCGCGTCGACCGCGAACTTAAATGTCTGTTCTTCCTTCGCTTCGATGCGCACGCGTTCGATGCGCGTGCTGTTGGCGGTGCCGATCTCGATGTCCACGGGAGTTTGAAAGAGGGCGACCTGCGGATACTGAGATTCAGGGTCGGGACGCTGTTCCTGCCGCACCTTCAAGGTCAGTGACTTGTTCGCCGCGTCATAGTCCTGCGTGACGCGAAAGACGGGGTGGCCCATTTTGTAAAGCCACTCTTCAAAGAACCAATCCATCGGCTGGCCGGTTGTTTCTTCGATCGCAATCCGAAACTGTTCGGTCTCGACCGGTTGGTGCGCATACTTCGTCAGGTAATGATTGATCGAGCGCCACCAGTTGTCCTCACCCAGAAACGTGCGCAGCATGTGCAACACGGCGCCGCCGCGCGGATACGCGTACGTGTCGAATACCGCATCGGGATTGGCGTAGTTTTTGGTTACGATTGGCCGTCGCTGTCCGCGGCTCCAGGCCTGATAGTACTGGTCCTGATTTCCCTTCACGTCGAGATAAAGAAAGTCGTCGTGGCCCAGGCGATGTTCATCCCACATCGCTTGAAAATACGTCGCGAAACTTTCGTTGAGCCAGATGTCCGACCAACTGCGACAGGTCAGGTAATCGCCGAACCACTGGTGGGCCAGTTCGTGTGATTGCAAGCCGTCGGTGTCGGAATCAAGTTCTGTACGCGCGTCGTGAATCATGTTGTCGGTCTGGGTGGTGGCGCTGATGTTCTCCATCCCGCCGCCGAAATCGCGCACCGTGGTTTGCGCGTATTTTGCGTACGGATACTTCACACCGGTTTTTTCAGAAAAGAACCTGACCATCTCCGGCAGGCGCGCGGCGGTAACTTTTCCTTCTTCAACTTCATTTCGATACACGTTGGTCAAGATCGGAATGCCGGCGTAGTCGCCGGTGACCGGCACAAACTCGCCGACGATGATTGACGTGAGATAGGTCGCGTGTGGGTCGTCGATCTTCCAATCGTAAGTACGGGTGCCGTCCTGGTTCTCTTTCACTGAAATCAGCTTGCCGTTCGAAATCACGCTGAGTGGTTTCTCGACGGTCGCGATGATCTCCGAAGTAAGGAAGTCGTTGGGATGATCGAAACAGGGAAACCACTGGTGATTCGTCTCGGCTTCTCCCTGCGACCAGACCTGACGCGGCCGCGTCGGATCGCCCGCGCGCGGTTTGATGAAATTCAAACCACCCCCGCCCAGGCCGGCACTTCCCGCCGGCGGTTTGTTCGTGTGATAGGAAATCACCAGCTTCAGTTCTTCTTTGGGCTGGTAAGCGCGATCCAGGAACACCGAGAGTTTTTCACCCTGAGCGTTGTATTCAAACTTGAGCGGCGTGCCCGCTGCCAGCGCCGCGCCCGACACGGTCATGAACGCAGCGTCAAGATCCACCCGGCGCAAATCCTTCACGGTCGGCGCCAGAGTGATCGTCGCGGTTCCGATGGCTTGTTCTTTCTCCCAATCGAAACGCAAATCGAGCTTGAGGTTGCGTTGATCATAGTCGTGCGCTGGGATGTATTGCGGCGGCGGAAAAGGACGTTGCGCGCGCCGTGCCTGCGGCGTCGGTGAAGCCGCCGGCTGCGCTTGTCCAAATGCCGCGGTGGCGGCAAGGCTCGACAACGCGACCGCGAGAAAACACTTCTTCGCGGCTCGCGTGAATTCGAAACGTGCTTGCATGGCAGTCTCCGGGATTTATTTTGCGTTCGACGAAAAGCGAAGCAGGGATTCTGGCACCACGCTTACACAAAGACAAGCTCCGCAGTGTCAGAACCGAGAGCGGTAGCGACCGGATCAAACATTCAACGACCGTCTTAATTTTGAGATGGGAGTTTGATCCGGTCGCTACCGCTCTCGGTTCTGACACATCCCGACCGCCGCTAAAAATGTGAAAGGGAAGGCAAGGAATTTCACTTGGTAATGCCGGCCAGCCGCGCGCGTTCCGTGTCGGTCCAATCGCAGAGTACTTTCACGTCGGCGGGTGTGAGCTTTGAACCGGGGTGAAGCGGCGTGTATGTACTCAGAGGCATGCCGCCGTCCGACACTTCATCACATATCTGCTGCAACTTCTTGCTTTGACGATCACGATCGAGTTTGCCCCATTCCGAAAAGTTCAGAAGCGGCCGCGCTTCGTTAACGTGGTTGACGATAAACCAGGACACGGGCGCAACATTCGTGTACCAGGGCCACACGGTCTTGTTTGAATGACAATCGCGGCAGGAACGGTCGAGAATTGCTGCGACCGGCGGCGTCATCTGCGTGCGCGCAAAAATTGTCTGCGATTCATCGACGGCGGGATTCGTTCGGGCCGGCCGCACGAATTGAATCGCCAGAAACAAAACAACCAGGGTGATAACCAACCACTTCGAGATTCGCTTCAACATCGTCGTCGCCCCGACTCCCGATTCAGATGACTCACTTGCTGAGAATGATCATCACGTCGTTATCTTCCAGATTCGCGACCACGATATCGGCTTTGCCGTCACCGTTTAAATCGCCCAGCGCCACGCATTCAGGATGATGACCAACGGCGAAAGGCGATCCCGGCGCGGGCCGCAACCCGTCTTTTCCGCCGAGCAGCAGCGTGATGTTGTTGCCGCCCATGTTCGCGCTGGCCACGTCTGAGAAGCCATCGCCGTTCGTGTCCCCGACGGCGACGCCAACTGGTAGTTTTCCAGACTTAAAGGGAGAGCCGGGCGCTTGCTTGAAGGTTCCATCACCATTGCCAAGCAGAATTGTGATCGCATCGTCGCTTGGGTCCGTGCCCTGACCAGAGAAGTTAACGACCGCCAGGTCGGGTTTCCCATCACCATTTACATCGCCAATCGCGACGCCGAACGGGTGACGATTCACTTTGAAGGGAGATCCCGGCGGTTGTGAAAAGCCACCTTTGCCATCGCCAAGCAGTACGGTCACATCGCCACTTTCAAAGTTCGTAGTGATAACGTCCGCGAATCCGTCTTTATTAACATCGGCCGCGCGCACCCTCTGATAAGGCATCTGGCCGACGGCAAACGAAACTCCGGGAGACGCAAAGTTTCCTTTCCCGTCGCCAAACACGACGGTCACTCGATTGTTTCCCCAATCGTCAATCACAAAATCCAGATTGTGGTCACCGTTGAAATCCCCGAAGGCAATGCCGTGCGGATGAGGGCGGCTGTTGACAGGGAATGGAGACTTCGGCGCTGGTGCAAACCCACCGCGGCCGTCGCCGAGCAGCACGGTGATGTAATGCGTATCGTGATTCGCGAACGCGAGGTCGAGCTTGCCATCACCGTTCACGTCGCCGACCGCGATGTCGTTCGGATGATCTCCCGCGGGAAAAGGTGAGCCCGGCGCCTGAGTGAGGCCGCCTTTGCCGTCGCCCAAAAGAATCGTGACGTTCCTGCTTTCTGAATTAGCCACCGCGACGTCGAGTTTGCCGTCGCCATTAAAGTCGGCCAGGGCCAGGCTGGCGGGAGCAGTGCCCACGGCGATCCGCCTTGCGTCGGGATTAGCCGCAGCCGAGTTCTGCGGCTGCACGTTACAGCCGAGCCCCACCGCCGCAATAAACGAAAACAGGATTAGCTGAGTCTTCAAAGCTCGGGCTTAGCGCGTCACGTGCACCAGCATCTCGGTTCCCGATTCCAGCTTCAACTCTTTGCTGCCCTTAATCGCCAAAGAGCCCGCGCCGCCCGCGCCGCCGAGAATCAGACCGATCGCCGCGCCTTTGCCGCCGCCGGCAATCCCGCCAATGATCGCACCCGCGGCCGCGCCGATGCCGCTGCGCTTGAGAGTCTGATTGCCGCGACCCGAAGATTGCACGCCGCCTTCCTGGTCCGTGGTGCCATTCGATCCATAGACTTTCGTCACGTAACCGTGCACCACCCCGTGCCGGTTGTCGGTCAGGTCGATCGAGTCGAACGCGAGATTCATCGTCGTGCGACCCGTGACTTTACCGGACTTAAGGATCGAACGGATGTGACCGTGAACCGTCGCTTCATTGAAGCGAACCGGATCGAGCACGGCGGCGGTGAACTTGTCGCCCGCGCGCGATTCTTTGCTCGACAAGGTCTCATTCAGCCGAACTTTCAAATTAGTGCCGACCGGAACGAGCACCGGCGCGACCACACGTGGCGCGGGCCGCCGCAGACGCGGCTTCCTGTTTTGCGCGCTAATCACAATTGGCAGCGCGAGCAAAACCAAAACCACGATTAGCGAATTCCTTGCGTGATTGAGTTTCATCTTGAGTCCTCCCAAATGCAATTCCTGGCTGCGAATTAAAGAATTTAGTTTACGCATATCATAGCTGGGTCGTCGGCGGAGTAGCTAATGGCGGCGCAGACGCTTCGCTCTCGGGGGTTGAAAAAAGGCTGGGGTCCGGTGGCGGTGGCAACATCCCCGGCGCCACTCCTTTAACGAGCGCCATGTGCCGGCGTAGCTTTGCTGATATATAAAGGCCCACGCCGAACGTCATCGCTAAGCCGAACGCCCCGTCCAAATAGCGTAACAGAAGGGAAAGCAGTAGCAGAAAGCCAATCACTGCTCCGGGGAGCATCCGCACGTGTCCGCGGCTGTTGATGTGTTTGGAAAGAGTTGAAGGCCACGCAAAGAGCCAATAGAGGTTGTAAAAAGGGATGAAGTGTTTGCCGACCGCTTCGCCCGGCGAGATCGGATAACGGTTAAAAGTCATCTCGCCCAGAATCTTGTGGAATCTGTGCACGCAGAAAAGCCAGTAAATCCAACCCGCCAGGATGATCAAGATAAACAGAAGTTGAAAGCTCTGGTGATCGAGTTCCAATCCGACTTCGAGGAACTCGGCCACCAAAAAGGCGAGAGCAAAGAGAAATCCGAACCAAACCCAGGGCGGTGAACTCTTTGCCGGATGATCTTTGATCTCGATGTCTGAA
>DATGVD010000197.1:0-3968 GCA_035300785.1 Pyrinomonadaceae bacterium
CGCGGCGGTTTTCTGCTCGCCCTGTGCGCGTCTTGTTGTCGGCGATAGGCTCCGAAGAACCAAAGCCGTAGGGCGTGACGATCCGTCTTAACGGAATCTTGTGTTGTTCGACCAGATAACGAATGACGGCATCGGCCCGGCGCTGGCTGAGCTGGCGATTGAAGTTAGTGTTGCCGGTCGCATCAGCGTGACCGGTTACTTCCACAACATAAGCTTTGGCGTTCAGAGCTTTCGTGGCAATCTGATCCAGTTTCGTCTTCGCGTCAGCGGTAAGCACTGCGCTGCCCGTTCGGAAGTTAACGGCCATCGAATCCTGCGGCACATAATCGTCCAGCGCCGAGATGCGATCGTTGGTTGCGTTCACGCCGGCAATTGCCGCATCGGCACTTTCCTGCGCTGCCTTGGCGCCGCCGCGGGCCGCGTTCGAAACGGCCGCGAGTTCGTCGAGCTGTCCAGAGAGTTTCTGCGCGTTCTGCTCGACTTCGCTCAGACGTCCTTCGGCCGCGCTGGCGCGATTTTCCAGCGGCGTAGCGCGCGCTTCTACGGCTCGCGCCGTGCGCAGATCCGACTCGTTAAATCGTACTTTGTCGGCCACCAGCTCGCCGTTCGAGCCGCCGCGTCCTTCAACTTCCAGGTTGAGACCGCGCAGAATGTTCGTTGCGCCATAGTTGGTGCCGCTGCGCAGGAATCCGCCATTTGTCTTCACGGATGTCCGGTCAGTCAGGCGCACTAGCGTGTCCACGCCATTGATGTCGCGCACCGTAAACGTATCGGGATCGCGGTGGACGACCACGCCCTTGATTTTCATTTGTTGGCCGCTTGAGACAGAGCGGGCTCTTGACGCATCATTCGGCGCGTTGTTGGTTTGGTTTGAGTCTTGTCCGAAAGCTAATGGGGAAAGAGCCAGCGCTAACCCGAAGGCAAGCGCGAGTGATCGAACCGGATTGAATCTAATCATAGGTATCAACTCCTTATTTTCAAGTTAGCAAACGCGCCGCGGGCGCGTCACTAAGTTATGAGTTCAGACGATGAACTCGTGATTCGCGTTGTCTGCGAGTGCCTCGGCAGACGATTTTCAGGAACGTCGGGTTAATGAGCGATCTAAAGCTGACACCCATCAACTTAATTCACGAATAGTATAGAACGTTTTTGGCAAGTCAAGAGATGAGAGGTGGAAAAGAGTGATTTGCTGCAGTTAGCAGCGATTCATTATTCGTTCATTACGCGATTGCAAGAATACAGCGGCAGAGTTTACAGCGGGACTTGTCACGCCCTCGTTCGCACGCACAATTGCGCCGCCTGGACCGTGTTTGGGAAAGCCGCGATCAGATCGCGAATTGGCCGCCTTCGAGTTGTTCCTTCACGTAGGCGAGAAACTTTTCGGCGTCGGCGCCGTCGATGATGCGATGATCGAAGCTGAGCGCGAAATACGCCATTTGCCGAATCGCGATGTAGTCTTCGCCGTCAGATGACGTGAGAACTTTGGCGCGCTTTTCGATTTTGCCGACACCCAGAATCGCCACCTGCGGCTGATTGATGATGGGCGTGCCGAACAATCCGCCAAACACGCCCGGATTAGTGATCGTGAAAGTGCCGCCGGCAACCTCATCAGGCTTGAGTTGTTTGGTCCGCGCGCGTTCGGCCAGATCGTTTGCCGCGCGGGCCAGGCCTGAGATGGAAAGATCGTCCGCGCGCTTAATCACCGGAACGATCAGACCCCAGTCAAGCGCGACCGCCATGCCCAGGTTGATGTCTCTCTTATAAATGATCTGATCGCCGCTGACCTGCGAATTGAAAGCCGGAAACTGGCGAATCGCGTTCGTGACCGCTTTGAAGATGAACGGCATGTAAGTCAGCTTGGTGCCGGCGCGCACGGAAAAAGCGCTGCGGTTTTCGTCGCGCAACTTCGCGATCTTCGTCATGTCGATTTCATAGACGGTGGTGACGTGCGCAGAGGTGCGCCGCGAAAGCACCATGTGCTCGGCAATCTTCTTGCGCATCACGCTCATCTGCTCGACGCGATCGCCATCCGCCGGTTTCGTGGCCGGCGGCGGCTGAGTGCCGGGAGAGCCAACCGGCGGCGCTTGGGGCACAAGTGGCGAACTTGCGGGCTTCGCCGATGTGGCTGGCGCTTGAGCAGGCACGCCCGATTCGATGAAGCTGAGGATGTCATTCTTCGTCACGCGGCCGCTCATCCCCGTGCCTTCGAGCGACTTAATGTCGATGCCGTGCTCTTCGGCGATCTTGCGGACGAGCGGGCTGGATTTCGTCCGGCGCAATTCTTCGGCGCTGGCTGTGCTGTCATCAGCGCGACGTGGTGGCGCAGCCGGCGTCGGTTCGCTCCTCTTCACCAGTGGCTTCACTTCAGTTTTGTGAGCCGGAGGTGGCGACGCGGCTGCCGTTGGTGCTCCGCGTTCGGTTGTAGTGATGACGGGTTTCGGCCGCTCGACCGCCGCCGGTGGTGCCACCTTCGGGGACTCTGGTGGTGAACTTTCAGTCCTGGTTGGCGCAGATTCCTTTACCGGTGCGCTCGCTTCCGGCTTGGCCGCAGGCTGTGCGCCGTCGCCATCGAGCACGGCTACGACCGTGTTCACTTCGACCGTCTCGCCTTCCTTAAATCTGATCTCAGTCAGCGTGCCGGCGGCCGGCGAGGGAATCTCGGCGTCAACCTTGTCGGTCGAAATCTCGAACAGGGGCTCGTCGCGATCGACATGGTCGCCGACGTTCTTCATCCACTTTGTGATCGTTCCTTCAGCGATGGACTCGCCCATCTGCGGCATTACAACTTCGGTGGCCATAGGTTCTCCGTTGTTACTATTAGCTTTACTACTCAGGTCCCTACTCTATATATGAAAGGGCGCCCCGTCCCGGTACTGACTACTAGTAAGCCGCCAATTTCCGCGCCGCGTCCAAAACGTCCTTCACTTGGGGCAAATAATAATCTTCGAGCGGCGGCGAGTATGGTACCGGCGTGTCGAGCGAGGCGACCCGCACCACCGGCGCATCGAGCCATTCAAAAGCTTCCTGCGAAATGATCGCAGCAATCTCTCCGCCGATGCCGCCCGTCAGCGATGCTTCATGCAAGATAAGCGCGCGACTGGTTTTCTTAACGCTAGCCAGAATCGCATCTTTGTCGAGCGGCGCCAGCGTGCGGAGATCGATCACTTCGACATCCAGTCCTTCCTTCTCCAATTCTTCCGCCGCGTCCAGCGCCGTCAGAACCTGCGCGCCGAAAGTAATAATCGAAAGATCGCGGCCCTTGCGCCGCGTGCGCGCCTTGCCAATCTCTACGATGTAATCGTCCTCGGGAAGTTCTTCACGCAAACGCGGCAAGCGATAAAGTTTCTTGTGCTCGAAATAAAGCACGGGATCGGGATCGCGAATCGCCGCTTTAATTAAGCCCTTCGCGTCGTAGGCCGTCGAAGGCTCGACAATCTTCAACCCGGCCGTGTTTGTGAAGAAGGATTCGGGATTCAAAGAATGAAACGGACCTGAGCGCACTCCCGATCCGCACGGTCCGCGAAACACCGCCGGAATGTTCGCGCCCCAGCGATAGCGGCACTTGGCCGCATAGTTGGTCAGCATGTCAAAGCCGCAACTGATGAAGTCGATGAACTGAAACTCAGCCACGGGCCGCAGGCCCATCAGCGCTGCGCCGCAGGCTGCGCCCACAATCGCGGCCTCGGCGATGGGCGTGTCGATCACTCGTTCCGGGCCAAACTGATCGATGATGCCTTCGGTAACTTTGAACGCGCCGCCGTACGTGCCGACGTCTTCACCGATCAAAAAGACGGTTGGGTCGCGCTCCATCTCTTCCCAGATCCCGGCGCGAATGGCTTCGACCATCGTGGCCAAGCCGCCACGCGGCGGGCGTTCGAGCTTTGATTGTTTCTTCAGTGCTGTTGACATTGCGATCTTGAAATCGTAATCAAAGTCGAGATCATTGAGTCAGTACCGGGAGCGGTAGC
>DATGVD010000198.1:0-3270 GCA_035300785.1 Pyrinomonadaceae bacterium
AAAGCGGAAGTAAGGCCGGTCAATGCGCAGGACATTGAAATCATCCGCGGTGTCGAATTGTTTGTCGGCGCCCGCGCTCTGTAGCTGGAAGACTTCCGATTTATCTTGCGCAAAGAACGAAGCTCGATACGGCGTCTCCCATGGATCGCGCAGCTCGTCAAACGCAATTCCCGACACTGACGCAAAACGTCGCAGCGCAACCTCGTCATTGGGATAAGCGCAGTTGTTGCTGTACTCGGAATCGAGGCGGTCTTTGAGAGGCTGGATCTGGTACTTGATGAAATCGGCGAACACATGGGCGGGCTCCGCGTCGTAAATTTCGCTGTGAAAGAAGCGGGGCAAAAACCGGTAATCGGTAAGCAGTACTTCGGCGACCAGGGCGAGCCCTGCGGGAAGCGGCTTCGACAGGTCGACGCGATCGAGGTCCTTGCGGGTCACGCCCGCAATGCCGCCGTTGCAGCCGCTCAGATAGCAATACGCGCCATAGAAACCGTAACCGCCGCCGAACTCGCGATCGGTGCGCGCGCGTTCTTCGACTGCTTTATCAAAGATGACCACGCCCAGCGCACTTTCGGCCCCGCGGCCGGTTGCGGTCCGCGTGAGAAAGCTGGCGCTGGCTTCTTCTCCGGGCCGGTAGCTCTCTTGATTCAGCGCCAGTTTGAATTTCAAATCGCGATCGTGCGGATACAGGACTGTGCTCGTGCCGGTGGAAATATCCTCCTCACCGTGCGGTGCGGTCGAATAAGCCGCGATCGTCACCGCGCCAGCGAAACCGTCGCGGTACGGAAGGACAATCGAAGCGCGCCCGTTTTGCAGGCGCACTAACTGGGACTGCAGAACCTTCTCTTCGTTAATCGCGTCCACCGCCAGCACCATGTCAGGCTGGCTGGCGGAGATCTCTGCGCGGATCGGATCGCCATCGCGGTACAACGACTTGTCGGTCTCAACGCGGACCACTGGTTTGTCGTCAGAGCTAAAAGTCTCAGTGTGTTCTCCGAGCGCGCCCTGGCCATCGCGCGCGCGAAACATTAGCGACACTTGGGTGTCGTCGTCATCCTGGTCCTTTGGCGGAATCAAGCCACTCACTTTTGCGATTCCGTAGTTGCTTGTTTGGATCGTGCGCAGCGCCAGCTCGGAGCGGGAATCCTTTTTCTCCCAAACCCGGCTGATAGTTACTTCGGCACGGGCCGGGGTGCCGTCCGCGTAAGAAGCAGAAACATAGAACTCGAGTGGGAAATCCTTCGCCTGGCGAAAACTTCCGGCCACCACATAGACATGAATAGCGTCTTTGGTGAGCCGGAGATCGAAACGACGCTGCTCAGTGCGGTTAGTCGTCGCATCCGTGAAGTACGCGGCGTAGGACAGATCGCGAAAGCGAGAGTAGTCCTCGTCCTTCAACTTTTCGTGCTCATCGCCGAGCTTGATGTGCGCGAGAAAGCGTCCCTCAGTATCGACGTCGCCTTCGTATTTGTCGCCCTCTTCGGTTTCATATTTCTGCTCGCGATAGTTCCAATGCCGTTCGGTTTCGCGCACGACCCGCACGTGGCCGCGCTTGACCGGCTGACCAAATAAATAATCGGCCCGGACCTCGACCTCCGCGTCCTGATTTGCCAGGTAATAAGGGCGATCCGGCTTGACGCTGAGACTGAACTTGGGAAGATCGTAGCGGCTGATCTTAACGGTAGCCGCGCCCCGCGAGTCTTCGTACTTATCGCCTTCGAGTTCGACTGCGACCAGGTAATCGCCAAGTCGCGTGTTTTCGGGAATGGCCCAGTCTGCATTGGCAACGCCAAAGCGCGACGTATTTATCTCAGCGCGAAAAGCCATCGTGCTTTCCGGGTCAGAGATTTTTAAAGTGGCTTTCTGGTCCGCCAGCGCGTGACGTGAAGCATCGAACATCAAGACTCGCGTGTGCAGGGTTTGACCCGGCTGGTAAAGCGGTTTGTCAGTGCTGACCATTACCTGCGCGTTGCGATCGATCTTGACCTCTGACTCCGCGCTCTCGGTCAAGAGTCCGCGCCGCCCCGTGACCTTTAGGTCTCCTTCGTCGTCCTCAACGCCGTGCGGAATCTGAAAGTCGAGGGTCGCAAAGCCGCTCGCGTCGCTGCGCGCGGATTGCTTCAAGACAATGTCATCGTGGTCATAACCGTCGAACTTGATCTCGGCGTCAATGTTGACGCCGGCAACCGGGCGCGAGGTCATCGGATGCGCCGCCTGCACCCGCAAACGGTACGCTGAGCCCTCCTGCGCCTTTCCCGGCGTCGCAACACTGAGCGCGAAAATGTACGGCGTGATCTCTGAAAGCGAGATAAGCCCGGTGAGTTGATCGAACTGAGATGGAACTGTGGACGTAATTCGATAGCGCAACCGATACCAAAGCAACTCGCGTGTATCGGTGACAGCCTTCCCCGACAACCACAGCGCAATTGGGATGGCCAGGGCATTAGCGCCGGGCTTGATCTGATAGTCTCGCTCTGCGGTGGCGCGTACCGCCCCATCGGTATCGATGAGTTCGAGTTTTAGGTGCGCGTCCACGCGCCGTCCCAGGGAGTTCTCCACGGCGAGCAAGACACTTGTGTCCTGTTCTTCGAACAAAACTCTCGTTGCGGCTTCGTTGACGCGCAGGGTCAGGCCGGCGCGGGACAGCGGCGCCAGGGTAAGCAGGACGGAAAGGCAAAAGGAGAAGAGTAGCCACTTGCGGCTCATGATTGCCTCCAGCAGAGTCCTAAGATGAATCTCTCAAGATCTCCTTCATCGACACACTTCAACCTCGCGAGACACGCTTGCGTGCCTCGGTGTGACGTCGCTAATTGATGTTCAAATCGAAGAGCCCGGAGAGACGTTCGACTCTTATCGCCTTGCTCGACTTACGGAATCGCGAGCCCCGGGGAGATCGGCTTCGGGATATGCGCGTGTGATGCGAGGCGCAGGCAAATTGGTTGTCGTCCAAAACAAATTTCTTGCACAGACATTCGAATTTTAGGATCGTGAGCGTCTCGAATCGAGTGAGAGATCTCCCGCATCCAATTCCTGAGTGCCGCGATTGAGGTGGTCCATCGCCGCGCGACGATTAACCTGTGCGCGAAGCACAACGACATTCAGCAGGAAGCAGAAAAGCAGGAATGGCAGGGCCTTGCCCAAAAAGTGGTGTGGCCGGAAGAGACAACCTAATACTGGGAGCGCGGGCGCCCTCGCCCGCACAGCGTGCGCAGCACGCTCCGTGTCAACCTTCTTGACGATGTAGCTGTTTCGCGCTTCGCGCTCATCGCG
>DATGVD010000199.1:0-10792 GCA_035300785.1 Pyrinomonadaceae bacterium
GTCGTTTCTTGCCGGACAGTTTGATTCATTCTCGGCGGCTCTGGACAGTCACTACAGCGCACTACTGAATCAACAAGCATTCGACGCGAGCGCGTCGGCCGCGCGTGCTGATTTGCGAAAGAGGGCCTCGCGCCAGCAAAAATTGCTCAAACAGCTTCAAGCGGACCTGGCCAGCCACTCCGACGCCGAGCAACAAAAGCGTCTGGGCGATTTGCTCCTGGCGAATCTCAGCACCGCCAAACGCAGCCGCAACCGTGTCAAGCTGATCGATTACTTTTCCGCGGACGCGCCGCTGATTGAAATTGAGTTGGACGAGAAGGTGACGCTGCCGCAGGAGGCCGAGCGCCGATTCGGGCTCTATTCGCGCTCAAAGCGTGCGCTGCGACAAATCAATTCGCGAATCGCGCTCGCGCAACGCGAGCTGGCGTGTCTCGAGGCGCAACAGGCGGAGCTGGAAAAGATAGTAGCCGAACGCGACGAGGCATCACTCGAAGAGTTCATGTCTTCGCCTGCTGTACGTCAATCAAGGGGCGGTAGCCCGACCCGGGGTCCCCAGACGGGCAGCTCGGCTGGGGTGGGGGCGGTAAGGGAGGGCGTGGGTAGATCCAAGCGCAGGCCCGAGAAAAAGATTCCCGGCGTGCGTCGTTACGTCTCGTCAGACGGCCTTGAGATTCTGGTAGGGCGCACGTCCCGGGACAATGACCATCTGACTTTCAAAGTCGCCCGCCCCAACGACCTCTGGCTGCATGCGGCTGATTATGGCGGCTCGCACGTGGTCGTTCGTAATTCGACTCGCAAAGACGTTCCCCATCGCACCATCATCGAGGCCGCTCAACTCGCCGCGCAATTTTCACAGGCCCGCAAGGATCCCAAGGTCGATGTGCACTACACCCAGCGCAAGTTCGTTTCCAAGCCAAGAGGTTCCGCCCCGGGCCTGGTGCGCATGTCGCGTTTCAAGAGCATCACGGTCGCACCAAAGGAAGCCGGTACTCGACTCTAACCTCGACTCATCAGGCTGAAGGCGTGAAATGGAAGAGCCCTACTTTGATAAGCGGTGTTCAGAGTACCGACTTTAGTCGGGTTTTTATAGGAGAGAAAAGACCCAACTAAAGTTGGTACTCTATACGCCGTCAAATCGGGACACTACTGATCGAACACGCAAATGAGCGCCAACTATCCGAGTTCTTCCGCAGTCTTTGGCCAATCGTCGCGCAGAATTCGCGACAACGCGCGGTCGGCGAGCAGTTTCCCGCCCGTCTGGCACTTCGGGCAATAGTTGGTTTCGTTCGTCGCATAACGAATGCGCTGAACTTTTGCGCCACAGCGCGGGCACGCCTCCTTGTATCGACCATGCACCGCCATGCCTTCGCGAAAGGCCGTAACTTTTTCCGGAAACTGATCTCCCGCTGCTGCACGCAAACGCTGCGTCCAGTGCCCGAGCGTCTGACGCGTGGCCTCGTAAAGCCGCTTGAGTTCTTCACCCTCGAGTCTCTGCGTCAGTTTCACCGGCGACAGCCGCGCTGCCCAAAGAATTTCATCTGAGAAAGCATTGCCAATGCCGCTGAAGGAATGCGGATCCGTCAGCGCGCGCTTCAGGGTGTGATTTTCAGATGTGAGGACCTCGATGAAGCGAGCGAGATCAATCTCCAGGACTTCAACTCCGCCCGGGTCCAGCGCGCCAAGTCCCGCGTCGCCTTTGACCAGATGCAGCGAAGCTCGCCTTTGAGTTCCGGCCTCAGTTAGCGAAAGCGTTCCGTTGTCGAAGTGGAAGATCGCTAACTGAGCTTTCAATTTGGATGAGCGGGGCAGTAGCCCGACCGTGAGGGAGGGCTCGGCTTTCCGAGTAACTTCGTCCTTCCAATGCAGCCGGCCCGCAATCATCAGATGCAGGACCAGCCAAAGCTCATCTTCCAAACCTATGCAGATTCGTTTGCCTAAGCGTCGCAGCTCGACCACCTGCTTCGCTTCGGCGTCGGAGGTTGGCGGCGAGGCCGTCCGCACCAGAAACGGCGACGCGATCTGAATTCGCTGAAGACGGTGGCCGAGAATCCGCTTTTCCAGCGCCTCGATGTAGACGACGATGTCGGGAAGCTCGGGCATGCAAGCCGCAGATTAACGCGGATTGCCTGGATCGAAAAATCGCGAACCAACCAGAGTGCGCTGCCCCTACGAAATTCTGACCGCTGACTTCTGATCCTCTGATCTCCGACGTGCCTTCTGCCTACTCCCCGCATGCCCACTCGCTACCCCGACGAGTCGGGGTCTGTAAGCGCTCTCATGAAAACGCGTTCATACTTTGTGAAGCATTTTGTTTGTTCGTAGTGGTGAGTAATCGCGGTACATTCGGGATCGTTCTTAACTTCCCGGCGGTATCTTTCATAAGCCTCGACGCTGGGAAAACTGAACAGCGCCACCGCGACATTCTCCGGGCCAGCTTCACCTAGCCCCGGAAAACTGAAGGCTGCCGAGGGTGGGCCGTCACCGGGGATGAAAACCCCCAGATGCGTGCCGCCATATTTCTCAATCAGCCGCATCCACACGCGCGCGTAATGCTCAAACGCCGGCAACTCATCCCGATTGATCGTGTAGCGCAAGAAACAGGTAATCACGATGGGTGGATCGTAAATCGTAAATGGCAAATAGAAAAGGCGACGTGAAGGTCAGCTAGTGTCCTGTTTTAGCGAGTGGCACGCGCATCCCGCCCGTGATTCGCGCGCAAGATGCGCGTGCCGCATCAATAACGAGAGGAAGGTGTGGTTCGCGCTAAGCCCTCACCTTAATCCTCTCCCAGAGGGAGAGGAAATAAAACGGTCGGGCTACTGTCCCGCGTCGCGCGGCTTGAGCGGAAGCTCAACACTAAAACTCGTTCCCTTCCCTGGCTCGCTCTCAACCTCTATGGTCCCGCCGTGGCTGTCGACGATCTGTCTGGCGATCGAAAGCCCCAGGCCGGTGCCGCGTTTCTTGGTGGTGAAGAATGGTTCGAACAACCTTCCTCGGGTCTTAGCGTCCATCCCGGAGCCGTGGTCGGTGATGACGATGCGGGCGCGTGCTTTGGAAACGCTTCCGGCGCTGCCAATCGTGGCCGGGCTGGAACCAGAGTTGACCAGCTCCGTTGAGATTTCCACCGGCGACTTCGGTTGGCTGGCGTCGATCGCGTTTCCGAGCAAGTTGACCAGGACCTCGCGCAACTGCTCGCCGTCCCAGCTTCCGTGAATCGAGGTTTCGGAATAGTTTCGCTTAATCGGCGTTTCCTTTTCGCGCACGCGATCTTCGACCAGCTCGAGGCTGGAATCGAGCAACTCCCGCAAGTCAACTTCGGATCGCTCAAGGTGCCGGCGGCGCGAGAACTGGGTGACGTCGACGACCAGCTTATTCAAATGGTGAATGCCGCGCTCGACCAGGGTAATCGTTTTCACCGCGTCATCGTTGACGGCGTACTCGCGCAACATCTCAACTCCCAGGCGTATACTGCCGAGCGGATTCTTGATTTCGTGAGCCAGTTGCGCCGCAGCTTCGCCGACGGCGGTCAGTGATTCCGTTTGCCGCAGCGCAGCTTCGGCCTTCGCAGCTTCTGTGACGTCCACCAAAGTGAGAATCTGTCCACGTTCCTTATCAATTTCGAGCGGCGAGGAGTAAGCGTCAAAAGTGTGCGCACCGCTGTCGATTGTCAGGTTCCAGCGGCCGCGATATGTGGCGCTGTCAACGCGCGAAGCCGTTACCGATTCCAACAACTTCACTCCGGCCGCCGAAGCAACGCGGTCGTGAATTGACGCGCCGATCGAGGCTTCCGGAAAGATGTGGAAGAAGGCCGTGTTCGCACTGCGGATGCGATCGTGGCGATCGATCGCGGCGATGGCGCTCACCATCCCTTCCAGCATTTGAGTGCTGAACTCTCGTTCGCGACGCGCGACTTCGGCGCTCCGCCGCGTCTGCCGAAAGCGCCGCTGCACCTGCCAGATGGTCGCCGCCGCGACCATCAAACCAGCGAGAATCGCGAACAAGTTCCAGGTCCTGATCGAACGGGTCGCGGCTTTTTCCCTCGCTTCGCGCTGATCGAAAATCTGTTCTTGTTCGGCGTCTGAATCCCGGACGAGATCGTCGAGTTCAGCGTCCACGTCGCGGAACTTGGCAAAACCATCCTGCGAATAGCGCGTCCGGTCCTTGGTGATTTCGGAGTAGGCGGCCAGGTCGCGGCGAAACGTTTGCCATTTTGGGATTTCAGCCAGCGGCGGATGATCGAGCAAGGGCACCAGGTCCTCCACTTTCCCGCGCGCGGTAAGCAATCGCAAATCAAAAACAGGTTGCAATTCGTGTCGCGCGTCGGCTTCCATTCGATCGCGCGCTTCGTTGTCGAGTCGCGTGAGCGCTACGCGCAGTTGCAACAGCAGCGTGGCCTTGGCTGCATGCTGATGTTCGACATTCAGGGCCTCGCGGCTGGTGTCTTCCAGGCGGCGCACACTCAAATTGCCTAACGCGATTATGAGCAATAGCAAGACGGTAAAGCCGGCAATCAGCGGGAGCAGGGTCGGGTCGAGCTGCGGTTGGCGCAACTGGTCGGCCTTCTCCTCGACCCAGGAAGCACTGCGAAAGACAACCTCGCCGTCCGGCGGTTTGATTGGATTGCGTTTGGACATCAGTTAGGTGTCATTCAAGCTAAGGCGTTATTTAAAAGGCATTGAAAATTGAAAAATGGAAATTGAAAACTGCAAATTGTTATGGCTTCTTCGCTCTCGTCTTCTTTGCGGTGACTATTCACTTGGCAATGATGTTGCACAGCTGATTGCATTCATCAAATAACTCACCCATTCGATGCTCCGGAAGCATTTCCGTTTTGATGATAAGACGAATCCAACAACGCGACTCGCGCAACTCTTTCAGGCTGATGCTGAGCTTGTGAACGAAATCGGCCCGACTTTCCGCGGCACAAGCTTCTTCATAATTTGGCGCGGGCGAAGTCCCGCTGCGTACCAGTTGACCTCCGATGTGTCGACCCATTCGCGTGTCCGGCAGCGCATCAACAACCTTGCCTACACGCGCGGCAAAGTCTATTAGTCGTTCGACCAACTCATCCGAGGTCACGAATGTTCCTCCGAATCAATTTTCAATTTGCACTTTTCAATTTGCAATTCTCAATTTACACCGAGCCCGGCTCACCCGCCCGCTACCCCAGGCGGTACTGACCTGCCTCCTGCCTCCTGCCTCCTGCGACCTGCCTACTGTTTCTTTGCGTCCATCCAGTTATCGCCAATCCCTGTCTCCGCAATTAGCGGCACGTCGAGTTCGACCGCGGATTCCATCTCGCGTTTCAGGGTCCTGGCAACTTTCTCTGCCTGGTTCTTTGGACACTCGACCAGCAATTCGTCGTGCACTTGCATCAACATCTTCGCGGCCAGGCCTTCGCGCCGGAACGCTTCATCGACGTGCAGCATGGCAATCTTCACGATGTCGCTGGCCGTGCCCTGGATTGGCATGTTGATGCCTTCGCGTTCGGCTGCGCGGCGAATGTTGGCGTTGCGATCATTGATGCCCGGCAGCGGCCGTATGCGTCCGTAGAGTGAACGCACGTATCCATGTTCTCGTGCCTGCACGGGAATCTCATCCATGTAGCGGCGCACGCCTTTGTAAGTGGCGTAGTAATCATCGATCACTTTGCGTGCTTCCTGGCGACTGATGCCGACGCGCTGCGACAAACCCCACGGCTCGATCGCGTAAGCAATCGCGAAGTTCACAATCTTTGCGAAACGGCGTGCGTCTCTTAGTTCTTCGTCCGTCTTTGCGCCGAAGACCAGCCGCGCGGTGCGATTGTGAATGTCATCGCCTTTCTGAAAGGCGTCCAACATTACTTCATCGCGGGTGATATGCGCGAGCAGGCGCAGTTCGAGCTGCGAATAATCGGCAGAGATGAGCTTGTTTCCCTTTTCCGCGACGAAAGCCGCCCGAATCCGCCGGCCCTGTTCAGTGCGAATAGGAATGTTCTGCAGGTTCGGATCGCTGGACGACAACCGGCCCGTAGCCGCGACGGTTTGATTCAACTGTCCATGGATGCGGCCGTCGGCGGCGATCTGATGCGGCAACGCATCGGTATAGACGCTCTTCAACTTGTCCAGCTCGCGATACTCGATAATCAAACGCGGCAACTCGTAAGTTTGAGCCAATTCTTCGAGCACCGCGCGGCTGGTCGAAACCCGTCCCGTCGAAGTCTTGCGGCCCGAAATGATGTTCAACGCCTCAAAGCATTCCGCAACCTGTTTGGGCGAGTTGATGTTGAATTCCCTTCCCGCCAGCTTGCAAATCTGATCGGTGAGTTTCGCCAGCTCTTCGCCAAGATGTTGAGACAAATCAGCGAGCACTTTCGTGTCGACGCGCATCCCGGCGCGCTCTATCCGGTAAAGCAGCGGCGCCAGCGGCAATTCGATTTCGCGATAAATGCTGCCGAGATCTTTCTCGTCAATCCGCTTGCGTAATTCCTTCGCCACTTGCGCGGTCCAATCCGCCGCCTCGACTGCTTGCCACGCCGTTTCGTTCCAGCCGTCGTATGGTGGCCCGCCGCTTTCCGCGCCGACAGCGTCGCGAGAGAGATCGCCAAGTTCATACTTGCTCCGCGTGGGGTCGAGAATGTACGCCGCGATCAGCGTGTCGTCCGTTACACCGGCCAGTTCGACGCCGAGCGGCTCCAGCAGTGCGACGGCGCGTTTCAAATCGTGCACGGATTTTTCCAGCAAGCCGTTACTCAACAACTCTCGCAATTTTCCAACAGCGGCGTCTTTACCTTCGGCGAAGTTTTCCAGGTCGACGAAAGCTGACCTGCCCGCCGCCGCCGCGAGGGCGATGCCACGAGCGCCGTGTTCGTCGCGTGTGCTTTGCTGTTGCCCCGCGCCGGTTGGCGAAGAATTTGAGATTGCGATTCCCACATGCTCAGCTTCCCAAAGCCCTTGAATCACACGATCGAGTTCGGCCTGGTTCCGGATGATTGAGTATTTACGCTCGCTCGCGACGCGCGCCGTCGCCACCGCGCCGTCGGCGAATTCATTCGTCAGCACCGTGAACTCGAGTTCGCGAAACAAATCGTAAGCGGCCGCGCGATCAGGCGGGCGGGCCTGTAACTGATTCAAGTCGAGGTGCACGTCAACGTCGGTTCTGATTTGCGCCAGCTCGCGCGACTTGCGAATTATCTCACCGTTGTTCCGCAAAGACTCGCGATAGGTTTTGTGTTTGACCTCTTCCCAATGCGCGAGCGCGTTTTCGATCGAACCGTAGGTCTGAATGATCTGCACCGCGCCCTTGGCGCCGATGCCGGGCGCGCCGGGAATGTTGTCAACCGAATCGCCCATCAATCCGAGCAGGTCCACAACCTGCGCGGCCGTCACGCCAAACTTCTTTTCGACCCAGGCTTCGTCGCACCACTCGATCGGCGGCACCGGCTCTTTGCGCTTGATGACCTGCGAATTCTGGCGCATGCAAACGATCAAGGGATCGCGCACCAGCTGGCACATGTCCTTGTCGTTGGAAACAATCACCGCTTGCAGGCCCTGATCCGCTGCCTGCACCGCGAGCGCACCGATCACGTCGTCGGCTTCGAATCCCGGAACGCTAACCATCGGCACGTTGTAAGCTTCGCAGAGCCGCTTGATGTAAGGCAGTTGTGAGGCAAGATCGTCGGGCATCTGCTGGCGATTGGCTTTGTAATCGCTGAACGTCTCGTGACGAAAAGTTTTCTCGCCGGATTCGAAAACTGCGGTGATGTACTTCGGTTTCTCATCAGACAAGAGCTTGCGCAGCATGTTCGTGAAGATGAAGACGGCCTGGGTGACCTGGCCTTTTGAAGTCTGGAGCGGCGCGGCGCGATTGGCCATCGGCGCGTAGAAGGCCCGAAAAATGTGGGACATCGAGTCGATGAGAAAGACTCGCTCGGCCGGCTTCGCTCCGGTCGGAGATCCTTTTTGCGGCATTGTAGATCGATGATAGGGTCGCGCTTTCTGAGTGTCAATTTGCCTTTCTGCTCTGCGTAACCTTCGCGTTCTCTGCGCCTCTGAGCATTAGTCGCGGAAGAATCACCGCAGAGCGCAGAGAACGCGCAGAGTTCTTCTCTCTGACTTGCACGGTCTCTTCAGAGACTGCCCTCGCGCTATAGTTCGGCGTTGCGTATCTGAGGCACAGAATCAAAACTCGTGGCGCGGACACCACAAATCAATCCGGGTGTCGCGGATCTGCGGGGTGTTTCGGAAAGGCACGAGGCTTGCCCTGTAGAGTTCGCTCGATAGTCATAGTCTCTCGGACAGCAAGAGTTCACGACACATAAACTTGAAACAAACCACCCTGGCCAGCGAAGTCGAAACGAACGGAATCGGATTGCACACTGCGGTTCCGGTCCAGGTGCGGCTGTTGCCGGCGCCGCCTGATACCGGGTACGTCTTTCGCCGCGCCGATCTGGGCGGCTTTGAAATTCCCGCCACCGTTGAATCAGTCGCGCATTGCAGTTATGCCACGACGCTGATGCGCACGGGCGTGATGCTCTCGACGGTCGAGCACCTGCTCTCAGCCCTGCGTGGCTGCGGGGTCGATAACGCATACATCGACGTCGACAACCTGGAAGTTCCGATCATGGATGGCTCGGCGGAAGCGTTCGCGGAAATGATCGAGAGCGCCGGGATCGTCGAACAATCAACGGCGCGCCGCGCCTTAATGGTGCGCGAAACGGTCGGCGTCGAAGCGGGCAATCGCCGCATCAGCATCGAACCAGCCGATGCGTTCGAGATTGATTGTGTGATCGATTTTCCCCATCCGCTCATCGGCGTCCAGCATCGTTCGATTACTCTGAATAATGGCTCGTTCGCGCGCGACATTGCTTCTGCGCGCACCTTTGGATTCGTAGAGGAAGTCGAAGCCCTGCGGCGCGCAAATCTGATCCAGGGCGGATCGCTCGATAATGCCATCGTGCTTACCAAGCATGGGATGCTGAACGAAAACGGGCTGCGCTTTCCCGATGAATTCGTGCGCCATAAGATTCTGGATATCATCGGCGATTTTGCGCTGCTGGGCATGGTGCTTTTGGGCCGCGTCAAAGCCGAACGCAGCGGACACCTTTTGCACGCTGCGTTGATGTCCTCGCTGCTCCGAAATCGCGCCGCCTGGGAAATTGTCGATCTGCCGGCATCAACCGAAGCGCGGACACCGGTTTCCGCGTGACAAGAGGCGTTTAGAGTACCGACTTCAGTCGGCCTCTTTTCAGGCGTCACCAAGAACCCAACCAAAGTTGGTACTCCGAAACACCCGTTTTCGCATTTAGAGCTCCTCTGCCTTCTCTGCTAAAATCAAATCGAGTTAAACGTTCCCCTTGATTTCCGCATCCAAGTCCGCGAATATTTTCCTGGAGGCATTCACAGTTGATGAGACATCGCGCCACGATCGCCCTGCTTTTCGCTTTCGCACTCGCTTTTTTCGGCGCCCCGCGCCTACAGGCGCAGCCCCGGCCCGGCACATCCGTTCAGGAAACCGACGACGAGGTAAAGGTCAACACCTACAAGAAATTCGTCGAAAACCGCGAGCCGAATCCCGCCGTTGCCTACGAAGCCGCTAAGGAATACATGCGCCGTTATGGCAAGGAAGACGATCAGTACACGCGCTATTTCAAGGTTTGGATACCCGCGTTTGAGGACGACGAACGCGCGCGGCGAATGGCGGCGGAACGGGCGGACCGTGAGCAACAACTGCTCGGCAGTTTCACTCAGAAAGATTTCGCCAGGGCCTACGGAATGGCCAAACAGGTTCTTGCCGACGATCCCGAAAATGTCAAAGTTTTGATTGCACTCGGGTACGAGGGCGTCGGCGCCAGCACTCAGGCACACAACGAGACTTTCAATAACCAAGCGGCCTCGTACGCGCTGAAAGCAATCCAGCTAATCGAATCAGGCAAGACGCCGGACACGTGGGCTCCTTTTAAGAGCAAGGAAGATGTCCTGGCGTCTCTGTATTACGCCGAAGGATTTTACTTGCTGAAACCCAGGCCCGAATCCGCCATCGCCAATTTCTTCAAAGCAACCCAAATCGATAGCGATCGGAAAACGTCGGCCTCGACTTACTATTACCTCGCCACCTCTTATCAGAATGGTCCGTACAAGCGATTGTCGGATGACTACGGTAAGCGCTTTAGCAATCAGCCTGAGAGCCCGGAAAGCAAGGCCGAGCTTGAGAGCATCAATAAGGTTGTGGACAAAATGATCGATGCGTATGCGCGCGCGGTGAGTTTGGCCGGCAACGATCCTCAGCAGCAAACAGCGAAGGGCCAATGGATGACGCGGCTAACGGATCTTTACAAGTTCCGGCACGAGAATTCCGCCGCCGGTTTGAACGAGTTCATCGCGGGCGTTCTGGCGAAGCCGCTGCCGCAACCATAGAAGAAAAAGGAGTGCAGGCATCTTTGCGGTTCGCCGGCATCTTGCCGGCGGCCTCGTTGGGGCTCACCAGGAAAACGATCCACGAAAACACACGAAGCGCCACTAGTTTTGTGGGGTTAGTGTGATTTCGTGGATCGTTCTTGACCCAGGGTAAAAAGCGCGAACCAAACCAGGACACTCCGTTCCGTATCGCTACCTTGACAACCCACTTTGAATCATTAGAATCGAAACTCGTTGGAAAAGCGGGAGTAGCTCAGTGGTAGAGCATCGCCTTGCCAAGGCGAGGGTCGCGAGTTCAAGTCTCGTCTCCCGCTCCAGTTCTTTGAAGGATGAGGGATGAAGGATGAAGGATGAAGCTCCGCTTTCATCGTCGTGGTTTCATCCCTCATCCCTCATCC
>DATGVD010000200.1:0-3965 GCA_035300785.1 Pyrinomonadaceae bacterium
TGAAGCGCGCAAAGCCATCGACGCCGGGAATGTCGAATGGATCGCCGGGCAGAAGGCCGGCGATGCTGACCGGATGGCCGCGCTCTTTGACAAAGACGGCTCGCAATTTCGCACAAAAGGGCGCGTAGTTAGGGGCCGCAAAGCCATTCATGATCGCTTCGCTGATGGATTCAAGACCAATGGCCCGGCGCTGGATTTTACGATCACGACGCTGGAAGTCTGGCTGGTTGACGATCTCGCATACGAATCCGGGAACTACACCCTCAAGCTGCCGGCGAAGGGTAAAGAGGTCGGCAGCTTCGCTGGCAGGTACGTGACGATCTGGAAGCGACAGCGCGACGCCTCCTGGAAGATTTGGGTGGATTTTGGAGTACCGGAATAAGAAGGTTCAGAGTTCAAGCTTTAGCTTGTTCTTTCTCAAACAACCTGAAGGTTGAACTCTAAACAGTTGTTATGCATCGCCCTGAGCGCATCGCCGATACCTTGCGTGAAGAAATCACACAAATTGTCGGTTACGAGTTGGAGGACCCGCGTTTGTCGATGGTCACCGTTACCGACGTGCGAGTTGCCGACGATCTGCGCGACGCCAGCGTCTTTGTCACGGTGGCCGGCGATGAGCATGAACACGAGCTGGCTTTCATCGCGTTGCGCCGCGCCGCCCCTTATGTCCGCAAGCAGCTTGGCTTCTCGCTGAATTTGCGCCATACTCCCGCGCTTCACTTCGTGCGCGACACGGTCGAAGAAAAAGCTGCCCGCGTCGATGCGTTGCTGGGAAAGGTCGAGTACGGAAAGGATGAAGGATGAAACTAAAGGATGAAGGCGGAAGGATGAAGGATGAAAGTGACAGCCTCGCTTTCGTTCTTCATCCTTCATCCTTCATCCTTCATCCTTGGTTACGATGCTTAGTCAAGTAGTTGAGCTCATTGAATCGAAAAACTGTTTTGGGATAACTTCCCACGTTCGCCCTGACGGCGACAGTCTGGGGTCGTCTCTCGGTCTCTACTGGTTGCTGCGCGCCCTCGAGAAAGACGTCGAAGTCATCATGCGCGACGGCGCGCCGCACGCGTATCGTCAATTGCCGGGCGCTGAAGCCATCCGCGTCACACCCTCAGTCGACCGGCCTTACGATGCGGTCTTTGTCATCGAATGTTCGGACATCGATCGTCCCGGCCTGATCGATCTCGAAAAACAATTCGTCGTCAATATCGACCACCACTCGACGACCGAGCTGTTTGGCGCTATCAACTGGATCGATCCGACTGCCTCGGCCGTCGGTGAGATGATTTACAATCTCTGCAAAGCCACCGGCGTGCGCGTCACCGAAGAAATCGCCGAGGGTGTCTACACTGCTTTGCTCACCGACACCGGATCGTTTCATTACTCGAACACCACCGAACGCACTTTTAAGATTGCGTCGGAACTCGTGCGCACGGGCGTGCGTCCGGCCCGGAGCGCGGAAGCGATTTTCGGCAGCTATCACTGGCCAAAGATCGAACTGCTCGGCCAGGTGCTGGCGACCGCGAAGCGCGATGACACCGGCCACGTGGCCTGGATGCGCCAGACGCTCGCGATGCAGGAGCTGACCAAAGCTTGCGATGAAGACGCTGACGGATTCGTCAACTATCCGCTGGCCGTCGGCGAAGTCCAGGCCGCCGCGCTTTTCAAGGAATGCTCGCCCGGCCTTTATCGCACCAGTTTGCGCTCGAAAGGTACGGTGAACGTCGCGAAAGTCGCCGAGCAGTTTGGCGGCGGCGGCCATCGCAACGCCGCCGGGTGCACGCTCGAAGGTTCATGGGACGAGATCGAACAGCAGATCGTGCCGCTCTTGCAAGACGCGGTGAAGCGGGCAAACGGATCGAAGTCAGAACCGCCTGCGGTAGCGGGCGGTTGATCTTAGCTGCCAAGGGTCCTCGATGTTCTGGTCCAACCACCCGCTACCGCGGGCGGTTCTGACTCTCATGTGGAACGACACTGACACTCCTCTGGCTTACCTGATTACGTTTCGCTCTTATGGAACATGGCTGCACGGCGACGAACGGGGTTCGGTCAGTCGTTTTCGTAATCAATACAAATCGCCTCGCCTGCCTCCTGAAAAGAATTGGGTCGAGAAGAATACGCAGAGGCTCACGAGGGAGATCGTTGTGCTCGACGCGGCGCAGCGTAGCTGCGTTGAAGCCGCGGCCCGCGAGACTTGCGAGATTCGGCGTTGGCATTTATATGCTATCAACGCGCGAACAAACCACGTTCATTTGGTGGCCTCGGCCGGAGAGAAGAGACCGGAAATCGTTCTTAACGCTGTCAAGGCAAACGCTACGCGAAGCATGCGCGAGAGCGGTTGCTGGCAAAGCCCGATGAGTCCATGGGCTGATAAAGGAAGCAAACGATACCTGTGGAATGAAGAAAGCCTGGCGCGAGCCATTGACTATGTGATTAATGGCCAAGGGGATGATTTACCCGACTTTGATTAGGCAGTCCGCAACCGCTGTGGTAGCGGGCGGTTTGATCTTAGCTGCCAAGGTCGTCGATGTTCTGCTTCAACGGCCCGCTACCGCAGGCCGTTCTGACTAGATGACCAAAGAAAAACAATACAAATGGCGTCGTGAGAACTACGACGAAAATACTCGCGGCCTCCTCATCGTTCACACTGGAAACGGCAAAGGCAAAACCACCTGCGCGCTCGGCTTGATGATGCGTGCCGCCGGCCAGGGCCTGCGCTGCTGCATGATTCAGTTCATGAAGTCACGGCACGATCGCTATGGCGAACACCTGTCGGCCGAAAAGCTCGGCATCGAAGTCCACACCATGGGCGACGGCTTTACCTGGGACACCAAGAATCCCGAACAGGATCGCCAGACCGCGCGCGAGACCTGGAACCTCTGTATTGAGAAACTTCGCAGCGGTGATTACGACATGCTCGTCTTTGATGAGCTGGTTTACGTGCTTAGTTATGACATGCTTCCCGTCACGGAAGTACTCGAAGAAATCCGAGCGGCCCGCGAACTAAAACCATCACTGCACATCGTCGTCACCGGCCGCGACGCACCGAAAGAATTGATCGCAGCCGCCGACCTGGTCACTGAAATGACTGAGGTGAAGCATCCATTTCAGGCGGGGATAAGGGCGCAAAAAGGGATAGAGTTCTGAAGAGTGGCATAGTTAGTAAGTCAAGATGGATTCACGCTGTCATGCTTATATACATTCCTCAAAATGCAGCCCCGGACATTTGGAGTTGGACTGAATTCCTTCGTGCGGCAATTGGTCCACGGTGGCTGACAAGCCTCGCGTTGCAGATGAGCTGGCCACGATTGAGCAAATAATGAATACGGCGTTCTTCGTGATTAATCCGATCTTGTTGGTAGGGCCCCAGATGCAGGAGCCTGCCGCCGCCGAACCTCTGATTAACTTGAACAGTTCGACTGACTATGTTCTGATCTTGGCGTCGTCGAAGGAGGCAACACAATGAGCGTCCCTCAAAAAAGCTACGATGAAATTGTGGATCTGTTTGCGCGCACGAGTTCGACTGAGGTTCTGGCGTTTCGTCCATCGTTCGAGTCTCAAGAGCGTGTGCGGTATCTGCTGGAGCAAAACGAAGCTGGCGGACTAACGGAAGACGAAGCCGGTGAATTGGATCGCTTTGGTGAGCTTGAGCATTTAATGCAATTGGTCAAAGCGCGTGCTCAAGTTTTCATGGAGACTCAGTCGTGAGTCCAGCCCGTATCTCGTCAGCCTTGCGAAGAGAGGTGCGAGAACGAGCGAACGGATGCTGCGAGTATTGCCTCCTACCTGAAGAACAAGCTTTTTCCCTCACGAACCCGATCACGTCATCGCTACAAAACACGGCGGCCAGAGCACCTTGGACAACCTCGCGTTCGCATGCTTTGATTGCAATCGATTCAAGGGTTCCGACATTGCTTCTCTTGATCCCGCGAGTGGTGAGCTCACCCCGTTATTCAATCCGCGCCTGC
>DATGVD010000201.1:0-6647 GCA_035300785.1 Pyrinomonadaceae bacterium
TGTTCCGTGGCTATCGCAAGTTCGGCACGGAAGTGAAGATCATCGACATCGACGAAAAAGATTTTCCGCCCGATAAGCCCGAAGAAGAGCCGGCAAAGCCGGACACTCCACCGGTTCTGAAACCCGCGCCGCCGAAGAAACCGAATCCGTGATACGAGCGATGCGATACGGGGCAGTAGCCCGACCATCAGGGAGGGCTTATCTTTCTCTTGCGAAACGCGGAGCCCTCCCTGACGGTCGGGCTACTGCCCCGTCTTCTCGTCGTTCTCGAATCGCATTCTTGTCTTTAACTACAACATCAACTAGAACACTCGCGGTGACGGCCACTCGCGCTGAATCGCCCTTTCGGCCACACGAATCATCAAGCCGTACGCGTCAGCGGACGATTCCTGATCACTCGATTCAGGATCCGATAAAGCAGACCTGATACTACCAGCTCAACCGCGAGCACATACCAGATAAGATCAAAGGTCCAGGCGATATAAGCAATAGCGAGCACACCGGCCATCGCGAACATCGTGAGAAACATTAGGGTCATATTCCGGGACGACTGCTCGCCCCGCGCCGCCGGCCGCGACAGCGGCAGGTACTCTTCCAGCAATCCCGGGATGAGCGACACTACCGGAATAGCCAAGACTCCAGGCAGGGCAAGCAGCAATCCCTGGATCCCACCAGGCGCGAGATAAACGATCAAGATCGTAGCGATAGAGATCGCCGGCCCTAACAAATAATAGATCGTGGCTTTTCGCACGCCGTGAAAAACTGGCGCCGCGCTCGGCAACGGAGCAATCGCGAAAATGTCAGCCGCGAGATAATGCTGCGACATTTGTAGCGTCTGCATTGCCTGTAGCGGCATCATTCCCAGCATCCAAACGGTGATCAGTGGCACAAAGGCTGAGAAACTGCCGCGATTACGATCCAGCAAACTCATTAGCGGAAAAATCAGAAAGATCGTGAGCGAAGGATAAAGACGAAGCTTGATGTCGCGATCACGTCGCATGTAAGCAGCGGTCAGGCGAAACGCCTGCCGTTCGATCGGGTCTCGCAGCCACCACCGCAGAATCGGATTGCGAATCGTCGTCGCGCGACTTCGAACCCGAGTTGCCTTCGGCGTGCGGCTGCGCGTCTCACTCAACTTAGTCAAGCCCTCGCCGTAACTTGGCGCGAGTCTGCCAATGGCGAGGTAGGCCAACGCCGTTGTAGCCAGCAGACCAACGATCCCGAGGGGCAGGGTTGCTGAGAGCCGCTCGTCCCCCACCGTCCATGAATCCATTCCGGCAAACCACGCGGGCGGCAACGGGAACAGATATCGCGCATAAGGCGTAAAACTCAATCCCTTAAATCTCTGGAGCAGCCGCGGCACAATCTGATATCCGGCGATAAATAGAATTGACATGCCAACTTGCGACCAGGCCGCGAAGTTGTCGAACTTTTCGCGATCCAGAAACCTGATCACCAATCCGTAGGTGCAGACCACCGCCGAGGCGCAGAAAACGCAAAGCAAAATCATTGATATGAGGTGAACGATCGGAAACCAGGGGGGTGCGCCACTGGCAGACAATCCAAAGAAAGTCGGGAACAGGTTCAATGCTGCGGCCAGAATCAGCGTGAACGCGATCAGATTAATCGATTTGGCCAGGAGGAAGGTTCGGGGATGAATGGGCCGATGCACGAGCACATCGCTCTCGTTGGCATTGAACAGGATGTCCCCGGATTCCGAAGTGACCGCCATGCCCACGACGAAGAAAGTCATCGAATGCACGAGCACGGTGTAAGTGAACACGTCCAGCTGAGAGGCGGCGATTCCGGTCATCAAACCAACGAACGCGTACATCACCAGAACGAAGATGAGACTCCGCGGCTTATTACCGCGTCCCATCGATCTGGCGACTCGCCCTCGCATGCTCAATCGAAAATAACACTTCAAGAGAGCGCGAAGTTGCCCGCGATCAATGCCTGGCGTTTTGGTGGCGTCCGTCACCGTGCTATGTCGTTAGAACTCGCGCGAACTCTTCTGCTCGTGCCAGTAGATTTTCGGTGGCCGTCAATTTGTTGAAGACATGCTCGAGCGATTTCTCGCCCGTTTGTTCCAGCAGCTGATCGACCGTGCCATCCGCGACGATAGATCCTTCGTGAATGATCACGACTCGTTTGCAGATTCTTTCGACGACATCGAGTATGTGAGAGCAGTAAACGATCGTCTTGCCTTCGCGCGCCAGTGACGTGATCAGTGTTTTCAAACTGAGGGCGGCGTTCGCGTCGAGGCCGTTCAACGGCTCGTCAAGGAAAACGACCTTCGGGTTGTGCAGCAGCGCCGCGGTGATCACAACCTTCTGCCGCATTCCTTTTGAGTAAGCCGATAGTTGCTTGTCCTGCAGAGTGTCAAGGGTGAGATCAAAAAACTGGCCGAAGCGTTCAATGCGTTGCGTCGCCTCGTTTTCCGGAATGTGATACAGCGCTGCCACGAGCTGCAAATACTCCCAACCCGTGAGCGCTTCGAACACTGCGCCCGTTTCCGGCACATATCCAATGATTCGTTTGACGTTCAGCGGATCCTGCACCACATCAAAGCCGCCGACCTCGGCCGTGCCCGAAGTGGGCAACAGCATGCCCGTCAGCATCTTGATTGTGGTGCTCTTGCCGGCGCCGTTCGGGCCCAGCAAGCCGACCAGCTGGCCGTCGGGAATATCAAGATCGATTTCGTGGACGGCGACTTGCGGGCCGAATAGTTTCGTGAGTTTGCGCAGCTTGATCATTGCGTTATTCGGAGTTGTTAAGAGACTGCGCGAACCTAACTAGATGTTTCGTGCTTCAAACTTCGCCACCAGGGCGCCGAATTCAGGAAGCGATCTCAGTGCTGCCAGATCAGGATCGGAAAGCAGGGCGTCTTTGTCGCTGAAGCCCAAATCGATCGCGCGATGCATCCATTCAAGCGCCTCTTTTAACTCCGAGTCGCGCGCGAACGCGCAGGCCACATTATAAGCTATCTTGGGATCGGCCCTTTGCTCGTATGCCCGAACGCCGGCTTCGGCCGAAATCTTGAAGGCCCCGTGATTGAAAGCTTCCGTTTGCAAATCAAGGGACAGGTCCCAACTTACGTCGGTCGTCGCCGGATTACGGCTAAGCTCGAGCGCTGCGGCAAAGTCCTTCGTAGCAACCAGGGTCTTGTAAAGCATCACACCGATTTCTTTCTCCGGATAACGTTCGAAGGTTGCCTTCACGTAAGGCAATGCCGCCGTCATCTCACCCTTGAAGAAATGAAGCGCCCCCTGAAGATAAGAATCTCCCCCGAAGAAAACGGTATATCGCCTCAACTCCTCTTCAGCCAGTTCGAATTTCTCTTGCCTGAGATGAATCAGTACACGAAGGTATGCTGCCTCGCGCTTTACATCGGGCGACTTAGCGCGTTGCTGAACGTTGGCAATGAGATCGAAGGCGGGATCGAACTCGCCTTTCTCGATCTTTTGCCTGATTTCATCGAAAGAGTTACGGAGATTGCGGTCCCGAAACAGTTGCAACCTTTGAAACAGAAAGCTTCCGTTGAGATACGCGAAGAAGATTCCGAGGAAACCAATCCAAACCGCGCGAACCGAAAACGCAGCCACAGCTATAACCAACGCGACCAGGAACGAGATCACGTGTGAAACAATCTGGTCTCGTCGTTTCAGAATCCATTGTTCCAGCGTCACCAGAACTTGTCCGCCATCCATGGGCAGCAACGGCAACAGATTAAAGATTCCCCAACCAATGTTGACCCAAAGCAAATCAAAATAGACGACGCCTGCTAACTGTGACGGAAAGGACCGCAGCAACCCGGGCCCTAAAAGAAACACAAAAGCGCCGAACAGAAAGCCCGTCGCAGGGCCGGCCAAACTTATGCCGAGATGCTTTAGCGGAGCGAGATCGGTTTCCGATCGCCATGAGGTCAGCCCGCCCATCTGATACAAACGGATTTCAGGAGACAGGCCGAACGCGCGCGCCGCGAGCGCATGACCTAACTCGTGAAGCAGAATCGAGATGAACACCACGACGACCCATTCGATGAGGAGCGCGAAGTCATGCGAGCGACTGAGCGCCAAAAAGACCGTGATGGCAAAGAATGCAATTTCGATCTTGATGGGAATGCCAAAGAGTTTCACAGGGTTGGCTCTGGCGCGGAATGCGAGCCTGGCCCGAAGCCCCAGGGACAATCAGGCTAGGCGGCTCTTGCTCGTTTCTCCAGGTCGGCAATATAGCGCTCGAGATCTGGGTACTTAACATAGTTTAGATTTCGAATGAGGGATGGAACTTTGCTCGGCTTGAGACCGACGACAACGGGGGTGATCCGTTTCCGAAGTGAGGAAGCGGCTCCGATTTCAAACATCAGGTTCGAGCTGTTTACTGACTCGTCAGTAAGAATGACGAATACTTCATCAGCGTTACTCAGTTCGCGAGTAATCCTGCTGGGAAGCGCTTCACCGGACACTGCTGCTTTGCCAACTGAATTGACTTTGATTCCGGCACTCTCCAACCTGTGCGCAAGATCTCGGGCGAGATCGACATCCTTCAGAGTTGAACTGATAAAAACCTTATATGCCATAACTCGCCTTCTTACGCCGAGTTTGAACAACTCGGCGCTTCAATTGTGACAGAAAGAGCTCAAACTTGTTAAGGTCAATGCTTTTGATGTCTTTCATAGGAGCCATGTCGTCGGGCCTTACGTTATTCAGGATCGGTGTCACGCGCTTGTGTTGTGCTCGAACCCCGCCAATCTCGAACGACACCCACCGGGACTTCACACTATTCGGCGAAATCAGAACCACCGCCTCGTCGCAGGCGTCGATTCCACGAATAATGTCTTCGACGATAACCTCACCGCCCGCCAAGTCTTTCTCATCGAGCCAACACTCTGCACCAAGAGCCTCAATCTTTTCAACCATCACTCCTGCGATCCAAGCGTCCAAAGACGATGGCTAATGAACACAAGATATTGCGAGCGTTTCTGCCTTCTGGAGGATTTAGGCATTTGTTCGCTAGGTTAACATCTCATTCATCACCTGCATATGCAATAACATTTGCATGGACGATGAGGCAACACGTAACCTCTCACTGTTCCGGCGCGGTCGTCGATCTTTTTTCGATCTTTGGATCGAGCTTGACGATCCATAGTCCCGAATTGATGTCGTTGAAGTAAATCAACCCCTTGTGCGGTTGCGCGCCGGGCGAATGCCGCGAGCGCAAACCCTGCGCTGAGAAAGACTGAAACGATGGCGCGCGAATGAAACATGAAAGGCCTCCCGGAAGAATTGTTGTTGCAGGTTCAGTCGTCAGGCAAGCCGATTGCGCCCGATCGACTTTGTCGACTGGTGGTGTCCTAATTCGACGGCGTATAGAGCACCAACTTTAGTTGGGTATTTTCTCGCCTAACAAAACCCGACTAAAGTCGGTACTCTGAACACCGCGTTTCAAAGTAGGAGATTACTTTGTCGACTTAGTGCTTTGGCTGAATCGGCGTTAATATGCTGTCCCGGGTTGGCAGGAGGAGATTGATGAAGCTCATACAGATATTGATTGGCTGCGCGGCTCTGCTGTTCGTTACCAGTGTCCAGCCGCAAACGCCAGACACGAAACATTTCGACAAAGACGGTTTGTCTTTCGACTATCCGGCCAAATGGCAGATGAGCGATCAGAGCACCCAGCAGATGCAGCTTATCGAACTATCTCAAGGGGACGTAGTAATTCGTATCCGCTCGCCGCGCGAATGGTTGAAGACACCCGAGAAGGAAGCGCACGCCAAGAAACTATTTCAGGACGAGTACGTGGACAACTTTGCGACGCAGGTTGAGCAAGCCGGCATGCATGCGAAGAGATCGGCGATAAACACTCAGATCGCGGGCGCGGATGCCGAGGGGACTCGGTTGCGAGCTGTGCTTGATGGAGCACCGGGCGGCATGGATTCGTACTTTCGCATTATCTCGGATCGGCTGATCAATCTGTCGATCATCGCTTCGGAAAAAGATATCTCAAAGTCAGCAGCGGTTTGGGATACGATCCGCAATAGCTTAAAAGTCGAGCCGCCACCGCAACCGAAACCTTCACCGTCGCCGAAGAAACCGTGACTTCCAAATTATTCCCGGGCCTTTAACAGGCGGGCGTGCGGTTTCGCGCCCGTTTTGTTATTTTCAACTGTCAATGGATCCATCCCGCATTCGCAATTTCTCGATTATCGCGCACATCGATCACGGCAAATCCACCCTCGCCGATCGCTTGCTCGAACTAACCGGCGCCGTCACCGGCCGCGATATGGAAGCGCAGGTGCTGGATGACATGGACCTCGAGCGCGAGCGCGGCATCACCATCAAAGCGCATGCCGTCAGGCTGGATTACAAAGCGCAGGATGGTCAACAGTGCGTCTTGAACCTGATCGACACGCCCGGACACGTCGATTTCTCCTACGAAGTCTCGCGTTCGCTTTCCGCCTGTGAAGGCGCGCTGCTCATCGTGGATGCTTCGCAAGGCGTCGAGGCACAGACGCTGGCCAATACTTATCTGGCGATGGAAAATAATCTCGAGCTGATTCCGGTAATCAACAAGATCGATCTCCCCGGCGCCGAGCCGGAAAGAGTGATCGAAGAGATCGAGCACTTCATCGGTCTGGAAACTCACAA
>DATGVD010000202.1:0-6564 GCA_035300785.1 Pyrinomonadaceae bacterium
GCAAAGACGGCGACGACGAGGTTCCGGAAATTCAGGAGTTGCAAAAAGCTCACATCGCGAACATCAATCGCCTGGCGGGATTGAAAAAGCTGATTGTCGCGGGGCCGTTCGGCGACGATGGCGTCTTGCGCGGAATTTTTGTTTTCCGTGTTGCGTCATTGCAGGAAGCACAAGAACTTTGCGCAACCGATCCGATGGTCAAGATCGACAGACTCAGGGTTGAATTGCATCCGTGGAACGTGCCGGAAGGCGTGTTGCCGTAGGCCTGTTACAGTTAGCGTGACGTGCGAAACGGACTGATTTTCCATTTGTCCCTTTGACATTTTTCATTCGCCATTTGTGGCATTCATTTAGTGTTGCTTCGTGTACCTTCGTGGATCGTGTGCGTAACTGAGGAATGAAGAACGATCCACGAAACCACACTAACGGACACGAAAAATGATGATAAATGACAAATGGAAAATAATCTGTTCGCTGCTTCGCGCGGGCACTTAGCCTACCTTCGATACGTTCCCATCAACTGCGTCTGCGCCACGATGTGACCTTCCATTGCTTTCAACAATTCAGCTTTTGTCGCGCCCGCTTTCAATGAAAGTTCGCCGTCAAGCGCGTAGAGTTTGAAAAAGTAATGATGAGTTCCTGACGGTGGGCACGGTCCGCCGTAACCAATCTTCTGAAAGTCGTTCGTGCCTTGCAGGCCATCGCCGGGGACTTTTTCTGTCGCCGGAACATTTTCCACCAATCCTATCCGGTCGGCGGGCAAGTTGTAGAGCACCCAATGTACCCAGGTGCCCGACGGCGCGTCGGGATCGTCGCAGATAATCGCGAAAGTCTTTGCCGCCCGCGGCGCACCGCCCCATTCCAGCGCCGGCGAAATATTCACGCCGTCGCAAGTGTGCTGGCGCGGAATCGGCTGTCCTTCTTTGAATGACGTGCTGGTCAGTTTGAATTCCATTTTGTTTTCTTTCTGAATCGCGGGTTGGGGCGCGGCCGGCTGGGGCGCCTTAGCGCAACCAACCATCACCAGAACCAGAGTGAGAATCGCAGGCGCCATTCGCATCATGGGTTCTTCTTCTCAACAGAGTATTTCGAAAGCAGCTCCCCCAGGTCCTTGCGCGGCATCGAAAACTTCACGCTGACCTCTTTGTCCTTCGAAGTCACTTCAGTGTGATTGTAATAAATCTCTTCATCCTGGCCGCGTTTGATGATGCGCCCGCCGACAATCAACAGGCTGTATCCTTTTTCCATCTGCCGCGCGCGCTCTTCGGATTCAACTTCGGATGACGCGCTGACTTCAACTGTCTTGTCGTCAATCTTCACCGTCAGCTTGAGATGGTTTGTGCCTTCGAGAAAATCCAGTACGCCGCTGTCGCTCAGCGCCGAGATAAAATCGAGCGCCACGGCCTCAAGCTTCTTGTCGCCGCGCTTGTCTTTGACCTGCGCGTTCTTGAGTTTGCCGTCCGCATCGCGATCGGCCTCGACCGTGATCTCCACTGGTTTGCTCAGGTCAATTTCGCCGCTATCCTTTTTCTTTTTTGCGTCAGCCAGCAAATCCTTGAATGGCCGGGTGTTGATTTCCTTCGGCCGCTTGACGCCGTTTTCAGCCGCGGCCCGATCGAGTTCGGCTTCGACTTTCTGTTTCGCCTTCTCGTCTTCGGTGCCCACATTCGGAGTCGCCGTCGCGGCAATCGCCGTCGACGGACTCGCAATTGGTGAAAGTGTCGCAGCAGGCGAAGGAGTTGCAAGTTGCGCCGGCGGAAAACTCCTTGGCCTGAATGCTATGGGCGGAAGCGGAGAAGGCACGGGCTGCGCATCCATGGCGAAGTAGCCGTCCGGGTAGCGAAACCGTTCCATCGAGATCTCCACGATATCGCCTTCGTTCTCGATCTGCGTTTTTGTGTAAGGCCGATCGACGAACCCCGCACCCCTGAACATCACCGCGACGCTGAGCGCGTCGCGCACCGGCGGAATAAGAATTATGCCTGCGGCCAAAACGACATGCAGGACGACCGAGCCACCCAGCAGGCGCGAAATCTTCGGCCAGAATGGTTCGCGATTTACCTCGAAGTGCTCAAAGAGACCGTCTGTTTCCCTAAGATCCAACATTTTCTTGTCATCCGGAGCGAACTCATTGGACGCAAGCCGAAAGATTTCGGTTGCGAACAAGCATCCCTTCTTTTGCAGAAACGTTCACTGTTGAAATAGTACGAAACCCTTGGGCCACTCGCAACCGCGCTCTAAAAACGGCGATGAATCCTGCGGGGTTTGCAGAGCTTGGAATACAATGAATCGCATGGGACGCCCGCGCCGCAAACGTTACGATCAGAAGCGACGGCCGGAGGGCTCGCGCGGCCAGAGAAGAAGTTCAGTTGGAGAGCCGCGGCCACAATCCGATGCTGGTTTGCCGCCGGCCACCGGATCTTACGGGCGGGACTTGAATAAACTGCTCGCCGGCATCGGCGCTCCGGAGACCGCGCCGTTCAAACCAGATCCGTTTCAGCTGGAAGCGCTCGCGGCGCTGGAATTCGAAGATGTGCTGGTGACCGCGCCGACCGGCAGCGGCAAAACGTGGATCGCGCGGGAAGGGATTCGCCGGCTCCTTGATTCGGGCAAGCGAGCCTGGTACACGACGCCGCTCAAAGCGCTGACGAATTCAAAGTATCAAGAGTTCGGCGATGAGTTCGGAAAGGAACGCGTAGGGATTCTGACCGGCGATCGCAAAGAGAATTCAGACGCGCCGCTGATCGTCGGCACGACGGAAATCTTTCGCAATCAATTGTTCGACGCTATGCGCGGCGGCCATGACGTGCGCACCGACCTGGTCGTCATAGATGAGGCGCATTATCTCGGCGACGAAGATCGCGGTCACGTCTGGGAAGAAGCGATCATTCTGACGCCGTCGCGCATTCGCCTGCTGTTGCTTTCCGCGACCATCGGCAACGCGCGCGAGTTCGCCTCGTGGATCGAAGAAGTGCGCGGCCTGCGTTGCGGGGTGGTAACGCGGCCCGGCGCGCGCCCGGTGCCTTTGCGCGCCGCGTTTCTGCTGCCGGACAAACGCCTGTTGCCGTTGCTGGGTGAGAATGGGAAGTTGAATTCGGAAATACTCAGAATGATTGAGCGCGAAGATCACCAACGTCATCGCAGGAGATCAGGGGCCAGGTGATAAATGAGTTCTCGGCTCCGCCGCCAGATGTGCGGAAAGTCTGTGACTTTCCGTTAGCGGTGGTTTTGACTTGGGGCTATGCCCCACACTGGGGCGTAGCCCCAAAAGATTTGTTTGGGTCTTGCCGGTGAGGCAGAGCCTCACCGCACATCGGGCGGCAGAGCCGAGAACGAGATGACATGAAACTTCGCATGCCGGAAATGCCGCCCGCGACCTTGCTGGCCGCGCTCGGTAAATACAATTTGCTGCCGGCGATCGTTTTTCTGCCAACGCGACGGCGCTGCGATGAAGCTGCGTCGGAAGCAGCGCTCAGTCGCCGCGCCGAAGCCGACGAGCGTCGCGAAGCTCGCCGTGAATTCATGCAGAGTTTCGTCGAGCAGCATCCAGAGGTGCGCGGTCATCGCCACTGGGACACGATCATTCGCGGTGGCGTCGCGGCGCATCACGCCGGGCACGTGCCGGCCTGGAAACTCGTGATCGAAAAAATGATGAGCGCCGGCTTGCTCGACGCGATCTTTGCGACCGCGACGGTGGCGGCGGGCGTTGATTTTCCCGCGCGCACGGTGGTGATGACCGTCGCCGACAAACGCACCGGCAACGGCTGGCGCTCGCTGACTGCTTCGGAGCTGCAACAGATGACCGGTCGCGCCGGCCGCCGCGGCAAAGACCACGTCGGCTTCATCGTGGCCGCGCCGGGAGTCCATCAGGATCCGCAACGCATCGCGGAACTGCTGGCCGCGCCGCCCGATCCCCTCGAAAGCCAGTTTCGCGCAACTTACACGACGCTTTTGAATCTGCTGGATGCATTTGGAAATTTCGGCCAGGTGCGCGACATCGCCGAACGAAGTTTCGCGCACCGCGACGCGCTGGAGCGAATCACGCACCTGGAAAAGTCGCGCGCGGAAACTGAGGAGAGAATTCGCGCGCGTCTGAATCGAGCTGGTTGCGATCTTCCCACCTCAATGGCCCGCGGCCTGGAAAGGCTGGCGAGCGCGCGGGCGCGTCTGCTGGAAAGCGTGCCGCAGACCCGGCGCGAACTGTTGCGGCAATGGTTGGATAAGGTCGTCCAGGCCGGACGGATCGTAAGCATTGGCCGCGCCGGCAAGAGCCTGGTGCTGGTGACCAGTCGCCGGGACGGCGGCGTGAACGGCGTGCGCGAAGATGGCCGGCCGGCATCGTTTCCGCTCGAACGCATCGGTCGAGTCTTCTCGCCCGTCTTCTCGCTGCGCGCGGAAAAGACCGAGGCGGCGTTTGCCGAGGTGCATGCGCGCGCCAAAGAACTCGCTCTGGCAGAGCCGCGCCTGCGCGACCGGCTTGATGCCGACGGCGACGCAGTGAAACTCATAAACGAAATGATTGAGGCATTGGCGCCGGCAAGTCTGTCCAAACAGGAACGCACTGCCTGCGTCGAAGCGCTCTGGTCGGTGCGCGACGACGCCGAAAGCCTGCAACGAGCCGAGCGCGCGATTGAATCTTTGCGCGCGGATGTCTGGGAGCCATTCGCTTTGCGCGCGCGCGTACTTGATCATTTTGGTTATCTCGATCTGGGAAAAGAGCAGGTCACTGAACGCGGACGCTGGCTGGCGGACTTGCACGTCGATCATCCTCTGCTTGCGGGCGAAGCTTTGCAACGCGGTCTGTTTGCGGCGCTCGACGCGCGCCGGGCGGCGGCGCTGGCGGCGGCGCTCGTGGCCGACGAGGATCGCGACTATGGCGAGCTTGAACTGGACGATGAAATCGTCAGTCTGCTGACTCGATTTGAACAAATCGCTTTTGATGTTTCCAATGAAGAATGGAAAGAAGGCATCGAAGGCGCGCGGGAAATAAATTTCTCAGCCGCCGCAGCAGCGGCGCGGTGGGCCGGCGGCGTGGAGTGGGCCACGCTCGTGCATGAGACGCGCGCCGAAGAAGGCGATCTGATTCGTTTGTTGTCGCGCACCGGCGAAGCTTTGCTGCAAATCGCCGGGCTACGACATGCGCACGCCGCGGCTGCACAGACCGCGGCTGCGGCGGCCGCAATTGTTTTGCGCGAGCCGGTAAGATGAAACGATCAGATGCTATACTCTTGAGCGTCGAAAGAGAGTCACGTATTCATGCAAAAGCCCATCAACGAACAGCGCGAGAAGATCCTGCAAATCGCCGCCAGATATGGCGCGCGAAACGTTCGTCTTTTTGGATCGACGGCCAGAGGAGATTCGCGGCCAGAGAGTGACGTCGACTTGTTAGTGGACCTGGAACCAGATCGAAGCTTGTTTGATTTGGGGGGGTTGCTGAGCGAAGTAAGCGAGCTGCTTGGCTGCGAAGTTGACGTCGTGACTGAGAAGGGCCTACGCCCACGCATTCGCGAGCAGGTCTTGCGAGAAGCCGTGCGATTATGAGAGATGATCGGGAACGCCTGTTCGACATTCTCGAAGCCATCGAACGAATTGACAAATACGCTTCGAAAGGACGGCCGGCTTTTGAAGACGATGAGTTAATTCAGACTTGGGTTCTTCATCATTTGCAACTTATCGGCGAAGCAACACGGGTGCTGTCCACAGAAGTCAAACAACGGCACCCGGAAGCTCCCTGGGCTCAGATCGCGGGAATGAGAAACATCCTGGTCCATGAGTATTTTGGAATAGATACTTCCGCGGTGTGGAACGTCGTTGAGGGCGACCTTCCGGCTCTCAAGCAGCAAATAGAAGCCATACTAGCCGAATTATCCTAAACAGGTTTTCTTAACCCTTCGAGCTATGAAGTTTGTCCCGGAACCGTGCTAACATAATTCTCACTTAACTATGGAAGTCTTACTCGCCAACGAATATGGATTTTGTTTCGGCGTCGAACGCGCCGTTGAGATGGTTGAAGACGCGCTCGAGGGCGGCGGGCCGGTACGCACGCTCGGGCCGCTGATTCACAACACGCAGGAAATGCAGCGCCTTGAATGCGAAGGCGTCTCAACGGTCCAGGATCCCTCGCAGGTTTCGAAAGACGAGATCGCGGTGATTCGCGCGCACGGCGTCACGCCGCTGGTGCAGCTTCAGCTCGAAGCCCGCGCCGCCCAGGTGGTCGATGCTACCTGCCCGTTTGTGACTCGCGTCCAACGTCTGGCGGAGCGCGCGGCCAGGCAGGGGCGCCACGTCGTGGTAGCCGGTAATCCCGATCACCCTGAGATGATAGGCGTCGTCGGCTATGCGCCGAACAACACATTTGTTGTCAGCGAGGCGGGCGAAGTCGAAAAGCTGCCGCCGCTGCATGCGCCTTTGGTTGTTTCCCAAACGACGCTGAAATTGAAAACTTTTATCGAAGTGGCCGAAGCCGTGCGCGCGAAAGCCGACGCTGAACCTGAAATTGTAATCACGATCTGCTCGGCGACGCGCGACCGTCAGGATGCCGCTCGAGCACTCGCCGGGTTGGTC
>DATGVD010000203.1:0-4414 GCA_035300785.1 Pyrinomonadaceae bacterium
AAGGCAACCGGCAAAAACTCCAGAAAGAAATCGAGCAGATGATTTCACGACTATCGATCAAACCCACCCTTACGTTCCTGTTGGCGACGGCCGCCGGCGCGAGCTTTATTGCCTGTAGCCGGTCCAACGGCCAGCCCAACAGCAACGCAGCGTCGGCGAGCCCAGCGGCGTCAGTGATCGAAGTTTCGACGACCGCCGCGATTTCCCGGGAACTGCCGCGCTTCTTTGAAGCCACCGGCAGTCTCGCCGCAGATGTGCAGACAGATGTGCAGCCGCAGACCGCAGGCAGGATTGTCGCCGTCGGTGTAGACATGGGAAGCGCAGTGAAGAAAGGCCAGATGCTCGTGCGCCTGGAAGCTGCCGACTACAAGTTGCGCGTCGATCAAGCCGTCGCCCAGCTCGACAACGCCAGGGCCGCGGTGAAGCAGGCGGAAGAAAAGATCGGGCTGCGGCCGAGTCAGCAATTTGTTCCTGAGCGAGTGGCGGATGTGTCAGCCGCGCGCGCGAATTACGATCTGGCGGAGAGCAATTTTCAGCGTGCTCAGAAGCTGGTTGAATCCGGAGACATTTCGCGCGCCGAATACGACCAGCGCAAGTCGCAGCGCGACACGCTCAGGCAAGTCTACGAATCCGCGATTGCGCAAGCGCGCCAGAACTACGCGGCGGTGCTGGTGGCGCGCACCAACGTCACGAACGCACAGACGCAAGTCAGCATGGCGCAGCGAACGCTTGCGTACACGGTAGTCGCGGCTCCGATCGATGGTTTCGTGCTGGACCGGCCGGTTGATCTCGGCGCTTATGTTTCGACCACGACGAAGATTGCCACCATTGTGCGCACAAATCCTTTGTGGATTCGCATAGACATACCGGAACAGGCGGTGCCGCAGATCAAGAACGGCCAATCGGTTTCGCTAACCACCAGTTCCTTCGCCGATCGATCTTTCAGCGGCCGGGTCGCGCGCATTTCGCCGAACGTTTCGGCGACTTCTCGTACGCTGACGGTGGAGGCCCATATCGACAACGGCGGCGGCGCGCTCAAGCCGGGACAGTTCGGCACGGTGCGAATTCTATTGCCGCAAAGCTCGCCCGCGGTGCTGGTGCCGCAGCGAGCGCTCCGTTCCATCTCGGGCGCGACTTACGTGTTTGTAATCAAGAACGGCCACGCCGAACAGCGTCTGATTCAATCGGGACAGACCGAAGGCGATCTGGTCGAGATCAAGAGCGGCGTTTCGGAGAACGAAATCGTGGCCACCAGCAATGTCGATCAATTAAGTGATGGCGCGGCGGTAAGACAATAATGTTGAGAGTTCAACCTTTAGGTTGCCGTTGCGAAACCGCACAAGCCGAAAGCTTGAACTCTAACTCCAGGTTCGATCATGCAAAAATTAGCTGAAATTTGCGTTCGTCGTCCGGTATTCGCGACCATGCTCATCCTGAGCATCACGGTCGTCGGTGTCTTTTCCTTCAGATCATTGGGCGTCGATCTGTTTCCGAAGATCGATTTGCCGACGATTACCGTGACCGTAATCAATCCCGGCGCGTCGCCGCAAGAGATTGAAACCGAAATCACCGACAAGGTCGAAGGCGCGGTCAATACCGTCAGCGGAATCGACGAGTTGCGTTCGACTTCGATCGAGGGCGTCTCGCAGGTCTTCATCACCTTCGTCCTGGAAAAGAACGCTGACGTGGCGGCGCAGGAAGTGCGCAACAAAATCGATCTCATCGTCAACGATCTTCCTGAGACGGCCGAAGTTCCCATCGTCCAGAAGCTCGACACCGATGCGACACCGGTTTTGCGCATCGCCGTTTCCGCGCCCCGCTCGCTGCGCGAAGTGACCGACATCGCGGACAAGCAAATCAAGCGGCTGATCGAATCGATTAACGGCGTCGGCAACGTCGAGATCGTCGGTGGCCGGCAGCGCGAAGTGGAAGTCTGGGTCAATCCGGACAAGATGCGCGCGTTCAATGTTTCGGCGGTCGACGTGGCCACCGCGGTACGCGTGCAAAACATGGAAGTGCCCGGCGGTCGCGTCGAAGAAGGCAAGCGCGAGTTGACGGTGCGCACGATGGGACGGATTCCCGACCCGGCGCAGTTTAATAATCTGGTGGTGGCCAATCGCGGACCCTATGCCGTTAAGTTGAGCGACGTTGGCTATGTCGAAGACGGCGCGGAAGAGCAACGCACCGAAGCGCGTCTGAACGGACAGCCGGCCGTGACGCTGGTCGTTTCCAAACAATCCGGACAGAACACCGTGGCCGTCGCCGATGATGTGAAAGAAAGGCTGGCGGAGATTGCGCCAACCCTGCCCCGCGACGTCAAGACTCAAATCGTCGGCGACCAAACGATCTTCATCAAGGCCGCGCTGCATTCGATTCAATTGCACCTGATCGAAGGCAGCATCCTGGCGGCCATCGTCGTCTTCGTCTTCCTCTGGAACTTCCGGGCGACATTCATCGCGGCCATTGCGATTCCGACATCGATCATCGCGACGTTCGGATTGATGGCGGCGATGGGATTTACGCTGAACCAGATCACGATGCTGGCGCTGACGCTGATGGTTGGAATCGTGATCGACGACGCGGTCGTGGTGCTGGAAAACATTTTCCGCTTCGTCGAAGAAAAAGGAATGCCGCCATTTCAAGCGGCCATCGAAGGCACGCGCGAGATTGGTTTGGCGGTCACGGCGACCACACTTTCGCTGCTGGCGGTCTTCCTGCCCGTAGGCTTTATGGCCGGAATCGTGGGCCGGTTCATGTCTTCGTTCGGCTTCACTTCTTCGTTCGCAATCGCGGTTTCGTTGCTGGTTTCGTTCACCCTGACGCCGATGCTGGCGGCGCGCCTGATCAAACGCAAGACTGGAGCGCGAAAGGAAAGCACCGCCGCGACGGATGATCCGCATCTTTCGGAAGCGAGTCAAAAGCGCGAATTCACGCTGGCCGAATTCAAAGACAAGTACGGCCAGGCCCAATCGAAAGAGGGCCGCTTCTATCGTCCGATCGATCGCACTTACACGTGGATGCTCAAGTGGTCCATGGCCCATCGTTGGGCGATCGTTGTGCTGTCGGCGCTGGTGATCGTCAGCACCATTCCGCTGTTCATACTCGTCGGCAAGAACTTTCTGCCGGTGGACGATCAGTCGCAGTTTGAAGTGAACCTGCGCACTCCTGAGGGTTCGACGCTTTCGTCAACCGCGGCGCTCAGTGAACGAATTGCCGCCGATGTGCGCAAGCTACCCGGAGTTACCGATACCCTGGTGACGATTGGCAGCGGCCAGCAACAGGTCGTCAATCTCGCGAGTATCTACGTGAAGCTGGCGCCAATCGAAGAGCGGGGCACGTCGCAAACCGATCTGATGTTGCGGGTGCGTTCTGAGATTCTGGCCAGGTATCAGAAGGAGTTTCCCGATCAGTTGCGCACCAGCCTCAATGCCGTGGCCGCAATTTCGGGCGGCGGATTTCGCAACTCGGACATACAGTTTGTCATCGGCGGACCTGATCTCGACAAGCTGACGAAGTATTCGGACGATCTGCTGGCCAAGATGAAGCGCATTCCCGACCTGGTTGACGCGGATTCTACGTTGATTACCGGAAAGCCAGAGTTGCGCGTGGTCATCGATCGCGCGCGCGCGGCCGATTTAGGCGTGCGCGTCGGCGACATCGCGCAATCGCTGAACACGCTCGTGGCTGGTCAGAAAGTTTCGACGTTCAACGCGGGCACCGATCAATACAACGTGCGCGTGCGCGCGATCGGGGAGTTTCGCGCTAACGCCGAAGGCATAAAGCGAATGCTGGTGCCATCGCAGAAGGTTGGCTGGGTCAGTCTCGACAATCTGGTGCGCGTCGAGGAAGGCACCGGCCCTTCGTCGATCGATCGACTGAACCGGCAGAGACAGGTGACACTTTTGGCGAACGTAAGGCCGGGGGGCTCGCAGGCGGCCATCATCACGAAGATGAACCAGTTCGCGAAAGACGAGCGCATGGACTCAACGTATACAACCGGACTGGCTGGACGATCAAAGGAACTGGGCCGCGCGGCTTTTTATTTTCTGCTGGCAATCGTTTTGTCATTCATCTTTATGTACATGGTCCTGGCCGCGCAGTTTGAATCCTTCATCCATCCGATCACGATTCTGCTCACGCTGCCGCTGGCGATTCCGTTCGGCATTGTGTCTCTGCTGGTGACGTTTCAGACGGTGAATATCTTTTCCGGTCTTGGCCTGTTGTTGTTGTTCGGCGTCGTCAAGAAGAACGCAATTCTGCAGATCGATCACACAAACGGACTGCGCAAGCAGGGCATGGAGCGTCACGACGCAATCATCCAGGCGAACCGCGATCGCTTGCGGCCGATCTTAATGACGACGATTGCGCTGGTTGCCGGCATGATGCCGCTCACGCTGTCCAGCGGGCCGGGTTC
>DATGVD010000204.1:0-3445 GCA_035300785.1 Pyrinomonadaceae bacterium
GAATTCCTTGCGTGATTGAGTTTCATCTTGAGTCCTCCCAAATGCTTAAGAATGATGTTCTACAGAAGACAAGGGGGAACTACCGTTTTCCGCGTTCTCGGAATAGTTTACTTCGCGACCGCTGACAGTTCGGCGGCTTCACTCTTGGGGGAGATTTGAGGTGGCGCATCACTGTCGAAAGATCTCTGCCGGTGCACGGTGCCGTCTGATTCGAAAATGTAAGCTGACGGCGCTTCGCGCATGATGATGTCCTGCAAACGCATCAGGCCATAAAGCAGAGCTTCGGGTCGCGGCGGACAGCCGGGAATGTAAACGTCCACCGGGATCGTGCGATCCACGCCCTGCATGGTCGAGTAAGAATCAAATGGTCCGCCCGTCGAGGCGCACGCGCCCATCGCGATCGCCCACTTTGGTTCCGGCATTTGATCGAAAACGCGGCGCACGACCGGGCCCATCTTCAACGTGACGGTCCCGGCGATGATGATCAGATCGCTCTGGCGCGGACTGGGCCGGAACACACCGGCGCCGAAACGATCGATGTCGAATCTCCCCGCGCCCGTGGCCATCATCTCGATCGCGCAGCACGCCAGGCCGAACGTCATCGGCCACAACGCCGACTTGCGCGCCCAGTTGACTACGGGCGAAGCCATGTCGATCGCCTTTGCGGCCACTGTGCGGCGCACGAAATTCGTGATCGAATCGACTGTGGTTAGGACAAATCCTTCGTTATGTTCCATACCTAATTTCGAATTTCGGATTGCGAAATGCGAATTTGTCAATCAAACGAAATCAGAGGCTCAGTTAATTGCGGCGGCATAAATCCGCAATCCGAAATTCGCAATTTGAAATTCCTCAAACCCATTCAAGCGCGCCTTTGCGCCAGGCATAGTAATAACCGACCACCAGAATTCCGATAAAGACGAACATCTCGACGAGTGCGAACTTGGTGAACGAGAAATCGTCACCCATGAAGATGATCGCCCACGGCAACAGAAAGATTGTCTCGACATCGAAGATCAGAAACAGCATCGCGACGATGTAATAGCGGACCGTGAACCGATCGTGGGCGCCGGTTTCCGGGTCGATGCCGCATTCGTACGGCCGCATCTTGTTCTTTTCATACTTCCACGGACGCAGAAAGCGGCCCAGCACCAGCGGCAGAACCGGAAACGCGATCGCGAAAACAAAAAAGACCATCACCGGCAGATACGCCGTGCCTGGTCCCCCGACCGTGTGTGCGGTAGTTGTCGTTGCTTGTAACAAGAGCATCGCGCTTCCCAAGACAGTTTCAGCGAAATATTGAATCAACTTCTTTCGGTCAACTCGACCACATGAAGCAAGCACTAGCCCGCGCGGCGTCGCGTTGTTCCAGGTAATCAGTCTGCCTCTTGCGAAAGACTTCAACAACAGTTGACTTCGCAATCTCTCCGGACTCAAACCGGCAACGGTTCATCTCTGCCAACCGACCAGCCCACTCCGCGCACTTGTTGTATAAGTCTGCCCGTTGAAGGGCAAACTTGGATTGTGCGTTCACGTCATCATCATCCCAGGTAATTTCTTCCATCGCGTTTCGCTCTTCTCCTGATTTTGGATTTCGGTGAATCATAGCACGCTACGAGTTCGCCAGAAAATCTATTCTTTCGAGCTTACAGCGACCAGAGTCGTCGTCGCTACGAAACGATGGGCGATGTTGTCTACCATCACACCGAACCCTTCCAGTGTTCTTACGCCTAGAAGAGTAAGGTCACCCGGTTCGGCAAACACTACTTCATCATTGGTCTCGTACCCTTCCGCGCTGAGTATGGCGTAACCAACCTCGCGCTCAACCTTCTGTTGCGTGGCGGTGGCGAACATTCGCTTTCGACGTGGCTTGATTCCAACTGAGTTTAGAACATCGGCGGGCAGCCAGGTCAGTTCGGACCCGGTATCCACTAACGCCGAAACAGGCTGGGTGCTAAGTTCCTCGCGTTTCGGATTGCGGGCGACAACATTAACCTTAAATGCGCTCATACTTGTGAAGATTACAGTGAGGCGCTATTAACGGGCAAGCACTAAGGTAAGTCCGCTAGCATCACTCGTCGAAACGTTTGTCGTGGCGCGTCTCGCCGGCCAGTAAGGCAATCGCGTGTGAAAGGACCGGCCGGATAATTTCAAAGCTCTCGCGCACGGCTTTCGGCGAGCCGGGAAGATTGACGATCAGCGTGCCCGATCGAATCCCACAGACGCCGCGCGAAATCATGGCCATCGGCGTATCTTTCAAAGTCTCCATGCGCATCGCTTCCGCCAGCCCGGGAGCTTCGCGTTCAATTACGCGCAAAGTCGCTTCCGGCGTGTTGTCGCGCGGGCCGAAGCCGGTGCCGCCGGTGGTAACGATAAAATTCACGTCGGCGCGATCGGCATAAGTGCGCAGCAAATCGGCGAGCGGATCGAGATCGTCATTGACGATTTCTTTCGCGACGATCTCCGCGCCCATTTCGGTCAGCAGTTGTACGAGCGTCGCGCCGGACGCATCTTCACGTTCGCCCGCAGAGCAGGCGTCACTGGCGGTAATGACAACTGCGTGAATTTGGGTTGGCATCGTTTCTGATCAAGGCAAAAGGAAAAAGTAAAAAGGAAAACCTGTGATTCCGCTTGAAGTTCGTTTCCTCTTGTCTCTCTTTCCGCTTTTACGCACCTTCGAAACAAGCCCGCTGAAGCGGGCTGGAGTTCATTTTTCGCCGCGAATCCCAGCCGTAAAACAGCTGGTCTAGTAACCGGCACCCCACGCGGGCTGCCCGCGCGGGGACCCGCCCCTGCGGGCAAGCCGCGTGAACGCGGCTTTTATTTTTGCCTTTTACCTTTTTACTTTTTCCTTCGAGCGTGTTCTTTCAACCAACAATGATCCATCACGACTAATAGACCCGCATCGACCGCGCGCTGAGCCGCGGCGTGATCAATCACGCCTTCCTGCAACCAAACTGCCCTCGCGCCAATGGCGATGGCTTCGTCTACTGCCGCTCCAGCTTCTTCTGATCGACGGAACACATCGACGAGATCAATTCTTCCCGGCACCTCGGCAAGTGAAGCGTATGACTTCTCGCCGAGTACTTCGTTCTCATTCGGATTCACGGGAGTCACGCGATAACCAGCGCGCTGCATGTAAGCGGCGACGCCGTGCGAAGGCCGGGTGGATTTCGACGACAAGCCGACGACGGCAATTGTGCGGCATTCATCCAGGATGCGCTTGATGGTTTCGGGATCGTTGATCTCAGGCATTTAGATCCTGCGCAAAGCAATGAACGAATGAACCACCGCGCCAATCAGCGAGGCCAGCGACACAATCAACAAGGTCAGCGCCGCAGCTCGCGGTTGAATGCTCCTTTGCATTGCGAAGACAACCAGCGCGGTCGTCGCGACAATTGAGCCCGCCACGGCCAGGTTGCGACCGGCGACGCGGTTCGCCGGA
>DATGVD010000205.1:0-3269 GCA_035300785.1 Pyrinomonadaceae bacterium
AGACTCGTATCAAGGGCGAGCTTTTCGAACTTCCAAATGACGATTCTGCGCTGAATGCGCTCGACGACTACGAGGAATTCAACCGGACCGACCGAAAGAACAGCTTGTTTATTCGCACTCGAACTGTTGCAACACTTCACGGCGGACGTCAGCTGAACGCTTGGGTTTACGTCTACAACCGCAATCCGGGAAGCGCTCGGCAAATAGTCAGCGGCGACTACTCCGAATCAAGAGCAGCGTAGCGATCTCAATTTCCCACTACTCGGAAAGTTCGGCGACAATCTCGCGCAGCGCGGCCCGGGCTTCTTCGACTTCATCGGGAGCAAACGAAATCGCGCCCACCACCGCATGCCCGCCGCCGCCATAGCGTTCGCAGAGCGAGGCGATGTTGTGCCGGCGCGGACGCGGCGCCCAGGGATTTGAGCCGACTGAGATCTTTGTGCGTTGGGGTGCTCGGGTCAGCGCCACAGAGTAAGTCGCTTCCGGAAACAGGTAATACGGAATGAATTTGTTGAAGCCTTCGTAGCCTTCATCGATCAGATCGAAATGGACCACGCCGTCACTGAACGTCGCTTTGCGGCGAATCGTTTCCAGCGTCTCGCGATGTTGCTTCAGGATCGGCTCAAAGCGCCGCTGCACTTCTGCGCTCGTCGCGACTTCATTCAGCGGGCGCGCCGTCAGGTCAGAAATGATCTGTTCGATGAAGGTCTCGTCGGGATCGGCTTCGATGACCTGCATCAGTTGCAGCGGCGGTTCTTTCAATTCCACACACTGCGCCGCCGATTCGTACAGCGCGCCGTCGATGATGTGCGCCCAATGCACCAGGTCGCGCAGGGGCTCGTCATTGAAACCAAACTGGCTGTGCGCCACGTCAGCAATGAACTCGGTGCAGGACTTCCGGGTCGCATCGAGAAACTTCTTGCCTGAATCATCGGCGTGAAAGTGTGCTTCGTCTTCGGGCGTAAGGAATGCCGACTGATGATGATCGAACCACCACGTTAACTTGTCCGATGGCGAATACTTAAAGTCGACGATGGCGTTCTCATCGCCGTCGAACATGTTTCCTTCGAACAATAAATTTCCGGGGCGGTGCAGCAGACCGGCGTATTTGACCTCGGCCTCCGGATGGATTCGCTCCTTGTAGAATCGCGTAAACGTCGCTGCCGACGCGACGCCGTCAAAACAGTGGCCGTGATAAAGGACGCGTAGTTTCATCTGATGCAGCTCAAGAAAAGCCCGTCATATTGAGGACCCGGTCGCTATCGCTTCCGGTACTGACCTCGTCGCGCGCCGCCAGCGAATTACGAATAGAATCAAAGCGCCGGCGCCAACCACGATGCCGATCATTTGCGAAGTCGAAAGCCCGGTCAGAGTCGTCAGGCCGAGGACGTCGCCGCGCGGATCGTCGCGCACAAATTCGATCAGAAATCGCACCGTCGCATAAATGATCGCATAAGCGAGGATTACTTCCCCGCTAAACTTTTTTCGCTTGTGCAGCCACAGCAGCAAAAAGAAGACAATCAGCATCGCGCCGGATTCGTAGAGCTGAGTTGGGTGCAGCTTCACGCCCACCGGCACGCCGGTAACTTCGTGGCCGAGTTCGGTGAAGCGGACCCCCCACGGCAAGTTCGTCGGTTTGCCCCAGCAACATCCGGCCGAGAAACATCCCTGCCGGCCCAGCACGTTGCCCAGGGCAATCCCCGGCGCGCAGGCGTCCGCAGTCTTCCACCAGGGTAGCTTCCAGCGTCGCATTAAAAAGTAGCCGGTGATCATCGCGCCAATCAGTCCGCCATAAAAGACTCCGCCCGAACGCAGAAAGTCGAGCGAGATCATTTGCAGCGGATGCTCGCGATACTCGGGCTCAGTAAGGAACATCAGCAGCTTCGAACCAATCAGCGACGATAACAGCAGCCAAAGACACAGGTCATAAATCCTTTCCCGCGGCAGTCCGTCACGCACCGCGAGTTTTACCGTAACAAAGATCGCCCCGAGAAACGCGAGCGCCAGAAACACTCCGTACGTGTTGACGGGAAAACCGTAGATGCGAAAGAGGATTGGATACATGAGAAAGCAGCAGGCAGTAAGCAGTGGCAGCAATCAGGAACCAGAAGCCAGTTGGCGGCTCGCGCTCGAATCCTCCTTCGCCTTTCGGTTCGCAAAAATAAGATCGTATGCCAGCAAGAGGGCGCCGAGCGAAATACTCGCATCAGCGACGTTGAAAGTTGGCCAATGATAAGAGCCTGCGTGCAGCAGGATGAAATCCACGACAAAGCCGAGCCGCACCCGATCAGTTAGATTGCCGAGAATTCCCGCGAGCAAAAGCGCGCAGGCGCCCAAAACTCGATCGTCATTGCGCGGTGTGCGAAAGAAATAAGACAGCACGGCGATTGCGGCGGCGCCGGCGAGGACGACAAAAAACCAGCGGCCGAACTGGCCGCCTTCCTGCAACTGGCCAAACGCGATGCCGCGATTCTCGGCATAAACAAAGTCGAGCGCCCCGCGGATAATCGTCCAATCTTCAAAGCGCACGCGCCGCACTGCCCAGGCTTTGCTCGCCTGATCCATCAGATAAACGCCAAGCGATGCGACGAGGTAGCTAACGCGCCACGTGAGGCGATTCTTTGAAGATGATTTTGTGTCGCTCAATCGGATTTACGAACAAACCTGCCTGGCAAACCTAAGCCGCGTAGCGGCGAAATATTTATAGAACCAACGGCCCTCAAGATATCCTCGCTCCGTAGGAGCGAAATGTATTTTCTGTCACCCACGAATGGGCTGAAAGATTCAAGAACGCACGGAACTATAAGTATTCCGTGCCTGGGCACTTAAGACAACTGCCCGCTGGCCTCAATCTCCTCAAGCGCCTCGACGCAACGTTCACAAACAGTCGGATAGCGCGCCGATTCGCCCACGCGCACGGAATAGTTCCAGCAGCGCAATTTTCAAACAGCCGCATAGCGGCGAAATATTTATAGAACCAACTGCCCCCAAGGATATACGCGCTCCGAAGGAGCGCAACGTTCTGCCGCCCATAAATGGGCTCAAGAAAATCGATAGGCCTGCCTCGTGCTATAAATATTCCGTGCCTACGGCACTTCAGGCCAAACCCTCGTTCGCTTCGATTTCGGCCAGTGCCTCGATACATCTCTCACACACGGTTGGATAACGCGATGATTCGCCCACGCGCGTTGAATAGTTCCAGCAGCGTTCGCATTTCTCTCCTCTTGCTCGCTCAACGGCTATTTGATTTAGAACCATGTGCTCGCCTT
>DATGVD010000206.1:0-4275 GCA_035300785.1 Pyrinomonadaceae bacterium
GTAAGAAATATTGCTTCGCAAAACTCGCCGCCACCAAAACCCATCGAGGCGAGGGCGGTGGCACGCATGAGAAATGTCAGCCTGCGCACCGAAGAAGCCCATCGCAATTGAATCAAGCGCTGCATCTTTTCCATAACAAACGCAGGGATTGGCGAGGGCGAGATCAATTCGAGGGTTCGCGCGTGACATAAAGCGGAGAAGCTGAAAGCTCAATCTTCAAGCCTTCCTGGGTTGCTGAAACTGTGCCGGCGCTTTCCCCGTTGTGATTCGTTATTCTGAAGTTGCCTTCTTTGACGGGAATGGCGATGCGATGCGTACTGGTTGAAGTGGTCCACGCCGCGAAGCGAAGCTCATCGCCCTTGCTAAAGACGAGGACGTAATCGCTGTCACTCCCCACCGGCAAGCGACGCTGATACGCGTAACCGTCGAGGAACACGGCCAGAGCTTTCGCGGCCAGATAGGCAGGCTTCGCCTCAAAAACTTGATCGCGATCGGCGTGATACGCATTGCGCACCAACCCGAAGTGATGTTCAGGTTCGTTCGCATCGGTACCGTCATCACGCCAGTCGTACCAGATCGAAATGGGAATATCGTTCGCGAGGTTTGTCAGCATTTCGCGCGCCAGCAGTGCGCCTTGCTTCTCATCGCTCATGCCCCGCCAGACGGATGAGTAGCCCCACTCGCTTGAGATGATGGGAGTCTCAGTGTTCGAAGAAGCTAAGGTTTTCGGACTTACCCGCTCGCTACCCCGACCAGTCGGCGTTCTGTAACGCTCGATCATTTTCCGTAGCCGGCAATAATCGCTCGCAGCCTCTTCGGGATCTGTTTGACGGTAAGGATGAACCGACACCGCGGTCCAGTAATCAAGCAAGCCCGCCTTGAAACACGCTTCGAGAAAAGGAAAATCGATTCCCGTCGCCGGACCGATTAGTTTTTCGTTTGGCGCCGCGGCGCGAAAGGCGCGTCCCACCGCCAATGCCAGGGCCACGTACTCATTAACGTCAGGCTGTGGCCGCCAGAACATTTTGTTGTTCGGCTCGTTATAGATTTCCCAGGTCACGCGCCGGCCGGCGAAGTGTCTGGCTGCGGCTCCGGCCCAATCGGCAAACGCCCGGCGGGTGTTCTCAGTTCGCGGCGGCGCGCCGTTGTCATAGAGCTGGTTGCCATAATCAAGAATCAGCAGCGCGCCGAGATCAAATGGTTGCAGACTGTCCAGCAGTCGATCGTACGCCGAGAAATCATAGCGCCCGCGCGTCTTCTCCGTAGCTTCCCAGACGAAATCCATCCGCACCCAGCGAAAGCCCGCGTCGGCGATCATCTTGATTTCGCCCGGCCGCGGATCGGTGAAATGAATGTTCACTCCCAGCCCGCGATCGAGAGTCTGCGGATTGGAAGTCGGAGACCAGGCCCCGGGACAATTGTTTCTGGTGCGATCAGCGGAGATCGAGAGCGCGAGAAAGAGGGTCAGCAGAATTAGAGCGAATCGCAACGTCATGGATCGAGTGGCGCCGTTGATAAGCGGTGTTTCGGAGTACCGACTTTAGTCGGGTCTTTGTTAAGCGAGAAAATACCCAACTAAAGTTGGTACTCTCTACGCCGTCAAATCAGGACACCACGCAATCTGCGATACTTTGAAAATCCCAAAGCAGTAAGCGCGAGAAATTGCCTTCAACTGTCAGGGCCGCGGCATAGCCTTCGGCGGGGGAGAGTGCTTCAAACGACCAACGCGAAACCTCGGCCGCGTCGCGACGATTACCGACCAAACCCGGCGCCGCGTCAGGCGCAAACGAGACGTCGAACTGATCGAGGGGGAACGAGAGTCCCTCGCCGCGGGCCTTTATGTAAGCCTCTTTGCGCGTCCAGCAATTGAAGAATGCTTCGGTCTTCTGTTCCGGGGCAATCGCTCCGAGTTGATTTCGTTCCGACCGCGAGAAAAAGCGTCGAGCAACTTCATCAGTCGCGAAATCAGCGCGCTTGAATTCAACGTCAACGCCGACATCGCGGTTGCGCGCGACTGCCAGCAAAGCCAGGTCATGCGAATGCGAAAGATTGAATCGCAGGCCTAACTTGTCCTGGCCGCCGGCGAGATGAGGTTTGCCGAAAGGGTTGAGGCCGAAATCTAATTCCGCGGGCTGGGTCCAGAGATAGCGGGCCAGAATAGTTCGCAGAGAAGATCGGGCGGCGATGAACCGATCGCTATCGGTGTGAAAACGAAAGCGCGACGCCCGCACCCGCTCGTCGTTTGAGAGGATCTTCCGGTTGTCAAACAAACCCGGCGCCTTGAGATCGATCTTCCAGACATGGACTTCGTTGGGCCAGATGACGGGCGATGCCGGTCCCCTTCTCCACGATCGCGCCGCGCTGCCAAATTGAAACAGCCGAGGCTTGGCTTGTCCGAATAATGAATTTGATTGCTGCATCATCACGGAACGGTTTATCCGACGAGCGCAAGTCTGGGCCAGACGCGCTCTGATAGGTTTTGCGAAAGCAGGCGCGCGCCGGTCAGCAATTCGTCCGCGCACGACGACGGGGCGACTGAGCCGAGGAATTGCAACACGCGAAACGCAAACACGTTTCGATCGAATTTCTCTGCGTGCCGGCGCAGCTCCTGTTGGTTCCACCTGAGACTCTCGAACTTTTCGATCGCCTCAGCCAGCGCCAGGCTGTTCGGTGAATCAAAGAACACGCCCGTTTGATTCTCTTCGATGGTTTCCACCGCGCCGCCGCCACGGAAAGCGATCACGGGCCGGCCGGCGGCGTTCGCTTCCAGCGGCGCCATGCCAAAATCTTCTTCGCCGGGAAACAAGAGCGCGCGGCAGCGAGACAAATAGTAATTGACGACCGAGTCGGACTGCCGCCCGAGGAATTCAATTCGGTCGTCGCCGAGTTTTTCCAGGCGCGCCCGGTCGGGTCCCTCGCCGATTATTAGCAAACGCCGGTTCGCTCGTTTGCACGCCTCGATCGCCAGATCAATTCGCTTGTAAGGCATCAGGCGCGACAGCACCAGATAGTAATCGTCAATCTCGACCGACATCTGAAACCGGTTCACATCGATTGGCGGCGGAATAACGAACGCTTCGCGGCCGTAGATTTTTCTAATGCGTGCGGCGACCAGACGCGAGTTAGCGATGTAGTAGTTCGGCTGTTGCGACGCGCGCAGGTCCCATTTGCGCAGGCCCCACAGCAGTAGCGGCAATGCAGAGCGTACCACGCCGCCAAAGCCTTCGCGCGCGACGTAGTCGTCGTAGCGCCAGACCCAGCGCATGGGCGTGTGGCAATAGCAAACGTGAATCGCATTGGGCCGGCGGCGCACTCCCTTGGCATAGCCCGAACTGCTGCTGAAGATGAGATCGTATTCCGAAAGATCGAAATTCTCGACGGCGAATGGATACAGCATGAAGTAGTGACGAAAACGGCGCTCGATCGATGGCAGGTTTTGCAGCAGCGAGGTGCGTATATCAGCGGTGCGCAGACGATCTGGCAGACTCTTCGTCAGCGCCACGGTCGTATACATGGGCGCGCCCGGAAACGAGTCGTGCATGGCTTCGGCGACGCGCTCGGCGCCGCCCATCTGCACAAAGTAATCGTGAACCAGTGCGATCTTTGACACTAACTTTTAATCCTCGGCTGCTTTCAAGATAAGAAACTGAGAAAGGCGGCGCTATTTCAATCTGCGCTCAATTTAACTTCGAGCCGCCGCGCACTTTCGTGAGGCGTTGTGCCGCTTTCGAGAATGCCTCGATAGAAAGAGTGTATTTCGGTGGCAAACCTTTCCGCAGAAAAGCGCGCAATTGCATCTCGTCGTCCATTGCTTCCAAGTTGTTCGCGCAGATTCCCATCATCCAAAAGCAAATGGATTGCCGCGACAAGCCTCTGCTGATCGCGCGCCGGAATCAGCCAACCGTTCTCGCCGTGGCGAATCATCTCCGGTGTGCCGTCAACCGCCGTCGCGAGAATGGCTGTGCCGCCTGCCAACCCTTCCAGCACCGTGAGCGCAAATGCCTCAGTGCGTGAGTTAACGACCAGGAGATCGAGACCACGCATCAGTGCCGGCATGTCGTCTCTGGCTCCAAGAAAGCGGACTCGATCCGTGCCTGCACACAAACTAGCGGCGCGCATCAGTTGTTTCATGTAGTCGGCGCCGCGATTAAAAAGCGCCTCGCCGATAATGAGCAGGACCGCGTCCGGAGTCTCGCGCGAGATCGCGGCGAAGGCTTCGATCAATTCAAGTTGGCCTTTGGTCGGCGTTAAGTGCCCAACAATTCCGACGACTTT
>DATGVD010000207.1:0-8164 GCA_035300785.1 Pyrinomonadaceae bacterium
CAACGTAGTGCTCGCGACGAATGCTTTTGGCACTCCGACGCTGGTACCGGGCTTGCCGCAGTCTGCGGCCAAAGATGGTCTGTTTACCGGCCCTACCGGTGATAACGTAGTTTCATTGCCAAGGGCATTTACGGCGACCGGCGCAGACACGCAAATGCTCGGTAACTTCGAATACCGAATACCAATCATTGGCAGAACCGTCAGCGGGGCGTTTTTCGTCGACGCCGGCACGGCCTTCAACCTTCGCGGGAAACGTGATCAGGGTTATTCGAGCGAGTTCCTTGCCGACCAACCATTTCTGACGACGGTTGGGTCGATCAGGTGCCCCCGGCTGGATACTTTGTTCGGCCCAGGCAACGGCGTGGCGGCGGTTAGCCTGACGTCGCTGGCGGCCTGTAACAACTTCACCAGGTTGGCATTTTCTACGGTTTTTGGTTCTCTTCTCGGACGCGACAACCGCATTGTAACCCAGAACGAGTTTGATAACGGCGTGAATCCGGGGCCCGCGGGTTTCGGTGGCCTGCCGTATGGCTTCTATCCGGTTTACCTGCGCGGCGACGCGCAAACGAACACCGTGGTTCGCCTGGGCCAGAGTTTGTTTTCCAAGATCACCGATTTTCGCAGCAGCTTGGGAGCCGAGATCCGGGTTCAGGTGCCTGTTCTCAACGTGCCTTTTCGCCTCATTTATGCTTATAATCCCAACGCGCGACGCGACCAGGTCATTGACGGCTTTCCATTCTTTTTCAACGAGAAAAAGAGCGTCTTTCGGTTCAGCGTAGGTCGCACTTTCTAAAGAGTCTGGGAACCCGCGCAACAGCGCGCGTATTGTTAGCAACCCAAACCAGCGGCCCGCACAACTAAACAGGTTGAGTTTTTGGCCGCATCTCAATTCAATTAAGGAGCATTACAAGAAAAGTTATGAAGATATTTCGTGCAACAGTCGCGGTCGCTTTTTTTGCGGCCATCTGCGTTGGGTCAATTCGCGCACAACAGCCGCGCCCCGGCACGACCACGCCCACGACCGGAGCAGCCCCGGCCGTGAACGTGCCTGAAACGAAGATCGCTCTGGTTAATTCGGAGGACTTTAATGACGAAAAGGCGGGCATCGTTCGTTTGGTTGTCGCGATGAAGAAAGTCGACACCGAATTTGGTCCGCGGCGTACTGAACTGCAGACTCTGCAGGCTCAAATTGAAAAAGCGACGGCCGATCTTGCCAAAGTGCAGGCAATGCAGACTCCGGTCGTCAATCAGCAGCAGCAGGAAAAGATCGATCAGATGAAGAGGGATTTTCAGCGCAAGGGCGAGGATGCGCAGGCGGCTTATCAGAAGCGTTTGCAGGAAGTCATCGGCCCGATTTACGAAGAGATTGGTAAAGCCCTCGACGCTTACGCCAAGGCCCACGGCATCACGCTCATCCTTGACGTGACGAAAGTTCAGGGCATTGTCAGCGCGTCAGATTCTCTGGATATTACCAAGGCCTTTATCACTGAGTTCAACAGCAAGAACCCGGCCACCGCTGCGGTGACGGCGCCAAAGTAGTTTTCGATTCTGAGCAGTTTTTCCGCTAAGATGCGGAGGTGCGGCAACGGCACGCGTCTCCGCATCTTCGGCTTCGAGCCTTTTGGAGTATCAATCATGAACAGAAATCGTTTCCTGGCCGCCTTAACTTTCATCGCGACCATTGCCGTCTCCACGACTTTGGCGCAACCCGGCGCCCAGCCGAAGCCGCAAACCCCGCCGGCGACGCAAACCTCTGCGTCTGTGCCGGTCAGCAAGGTTGCGGTAATCTTTTCGGAAGCGTTTCAAGATCCGAAAGCCGGCATCGCCCGGTTCAACGCAACCCTGAATAAATTGAATGCCGAGTTCGCCGATCGGCAAAAGAAACTTGACGATATGGCGGCGAAGATCAAGCAACTCCCGGACGAGATCACCAGCTTGCAGCAGCAGGCTGCGAAGGGGACTCCGATCGCCCCACAGGCAATTCAGGCTAAAATTGATCAACTGGATCAACTCAAGAAACAGGGCCAGCGCGAAACTGAGGATGCTCAGGCGGCTTACGAGAAACGTCGTCAGGCGCTGTTTGGTCCCTTGCAAGACGAAGTCGGCAAGGCTTTGGATGCGTTCGCCAAAGCCCGCGGCATCACGATGATCCTGGATGGCAGCCAGGTGCAGGGAATTCTCTATGCGGCCGACGGCCTCGACATTACCAAGGCATTCATCAGCGACTACAATGCCAAGAATCCGGCCACCGCGGCGGTAACGCCGCCAAAATGATGGCTGGGCTCAAGAGCGACGCTTCAGACGCGGAGATGCGGTAGAATGGCTACCGATCCGCGTCTTTCATTTCGGAAAAGCAATGGAAACGATTCTCGATTCCGAAGGCATCAAGAAACTTCTGCCGCATCGCTATCCGTTTCTGCTGGTTGATCGGATCATCGAGCTGGCGCCGCTCCAGCGGATCGTAGGCATCAAGCAGGTCAGCATTAACGAGTCTTTTTTCCAGGGACACTTTCCAGGCGCGCCCGTGATGCCTGGCGTGCTGGTGATCGAAGCGCTGGCGCAATGCGGCGCCATCCTTGCCCTCCGCGAGATCGCCGATCGCGATCAGAAGCTGGTGCTGTTCACGAGCATCAAAGAAGCGCGCTTTCGGCGGCCGGTCGTTCCGGGTGACACTCTCGTTCTGGAAGTCACAGCGCTCCGCTTCGGCCCGCGCATTCAACGCATGCGGGGTGAAGCCAAGGTTGACGGCCAGCTCTGTGCTGATGCGGAACTGATGAGCGTCATCGCCGATCGAAAGAACACACCCCAATGAGCGCTCCATCCATTCAAAGTCACGCGCGTCACGAATCCGCAACTGAGATTGACGCTTCGGCAGTCGTCAGCCAGCGCGCCCAGATCGGGAGCGAGTGCTTCGTCGGTCCGTATGTCATCATCCGCGACGACGTTACGTTGGGCGACCGGGTGCGCATCGACGCGCACTGCGTGATTGATGGACACACGCGTATCGGCGACGACACTCATATTTTTCCGTTCGTTTCGATTGGCCTGCCGCCGCAGGATCTGAAATTCTCGGGCGAGCTTACGGAAACTGAGATTGGGCGCCGCAATCGCATCCGCGAATTTGTCACCGTTCATCGCGGCACCAAAGGCGGCGGCGGCCTGACAAAAACCGGTGATGATTGCTTCATCATGGCCCAGGCGCACATCGCGCACGACTGCGTGCTGGGAAACGAAGTGATCATGGCCAACGCGGCCACGCTCGCGGGTCATGTCATCGTCGAAGATGGCGCGAACATTGGCGCCTATTCGGGCGTGCATCAGTTCTGTCGCGTCGGACGCGAGGCCTACGTCGGCGGCTACTCGGTGGTTGTCAAAGACGCTTTGCCGTTCGCTCTCACGGTTGGCAATCACGCAAAGTGTTATGGTCTGAACAAAGTCGGCGTGCGCCGTCGCGGTTACTCGCGCGAGACCATCGCCGCTCTGCACCACGCTTTCCATCTGCTCCTGTCTTCAAAGCTGAACACCACGCAGGCGCTCGGACGCATTCGCGAAGAGATCAAGGACTGCGGCGAAGTGAATGAACTGGTTCAATTCGTCGAGTCGTCAAAACGTGGCGTAATTAAGTAAGGGTTTAGGATGTTGGGTCTAGGGTGTTGGCAACACTCGAAAGGAGACTCACAAATGCTAAGAAGTTACAGAGATCTACTCGTTTGGCAGAAGGCACTCGATCTCACAATTCTAATTTATCGGTTGAGCGAGGGTTTTCCAAAGACTGAAGTATATGGCCTGACTTCACAGGTGAGGCGTGCAAGTGTTTCTGTTCCCTCCAACATCGCTGAAGGCTACGGACGTGGAAGTCGAAAAGAGTATCTTCAGTTCCTCTCCATCGCCCAAGGTTCGTTGAAGGAACTGGAAACTCAAACTATTATTGCGCAGCGGTTGAATTATGCGACCACTGCGCAGGCCGAGAGAGTACTTTCAGAATCAGAAGTCGTCGGCAAAATGCTGGGAGGACTCATTCGTTCCTTGAGACCTAAGAATGCGTAGCTTCCATTGAAAATCCGAAACCCACAACACCCTACACCCATCACCCTACATCCTATGAAATTCGGTCTAATTGCAGGCAACGGGAAGTTTCCTTTTCTCGTGCTCGAAGGAGCGCGCAAAGCCGGCGCGGAAGTCGCCGTCGCCGCCATCCGCGAAGAGACTGACACGGAAATCGAGCGCGTCGCCGAAACCCTGACGTGGGTGGGTATTGGCCAGCTTGGCAAGATGCTGCGATTCTTCAAGAGCGAAGGCGTCGAGAAAGCCATGATGGCCGGCCAGGTCAAACACGTGCAGATTTTTAGCCGCGCAATTCCTGATGTGCGCATGCTGAAAATGCTGCTCCGGCTGCCGAAGCGCAATACTGATGCGCTCATCGGCGCGGTCGCCGCCGAACTCGAGACCGAAGGCATCGAGTTAATCGACTCGACGTATTTCTTAAGGGACAATCTGCCAGCGTCCGGGACCTTGACCAGGCGTGCGCCCGACGAACGCGAGACCGGCGACATTGAATACGGTTTGGAGATTGCGCGGGAGATCGCGCGACTCGATCTGGGGCAGACGATTGTGATTCGCGATCGCGCCTGCGTCGCCATTGAAGCGATGGAAGGAACCGACGCCGTGATTCGCCGCGCGGGCGGGTTGGTGCGCGGCCGGCTGACCGTCGTTAAGAATGCCAAGCCCGATCAGGACATGCGTTTCGATGTTCCGGTGGTTGGCGTCCCGACGATTGAATCCATGATTGTCTCGGGCGCCACGTGTCTCAGTCTCACCGCCGGTAAGACTTTGATGTTCGATCGCGAGGAGATGATCAAACTGGCGAACAAGCACAAGATTGCGGTCGTCGCGGTCTAACCGTGGCACATCGCGGGCCAGGTCGCGTTCAGAGTTCAACCTTTAGGTTGCCGACTGAAAAAAGGCGCAAGCTAAAGCTTGATGAACTCTAAACAGAACACAACCTTCTTTCCTTGACTTGGCTCCGGTTTAGTTATAAAAGTCGCCCAGTTAGCAAACACAGATCAGTCTATTGCGACTTGACCTCGCAACCACGGGGTCGAGGTGACTTTGAAAGGAAAAGGGGTACCCAACATGGCATTACGTTTAGGCGACATGGCGCCGGATTTCACGGCCGAAACTACCGAAGGCCCGATTAGTTTTCACGAATGGATTGGGGACAATTGGGCGTGTCTGTTTTCGCACCCGAAGGATTTCACGCCGGTGTGCACGACTGAGCTGGGCGAGGCCTCGCGGCTCAAGCCCGAATTCGAAAAACGCAACGTCAAGGTGATCGGCCTGAGCGTCGATCAGACTGACTCGCACAAACGCTGGGCCGAAGACATTCGCGAGACGCAGGGAACGGCGCTTAACTTTCCGGTGATCGCCGATCCGGATCACAAGGTCGCAGAGCTTTACGACATGATCCATCCTGAAGTCAGCGACGTGTTCACCGTGCGTTCAGTGTTCATCGTCGGCCCGGACAAGAAAGTGAAACTGATGATCACTTATCCGGCGAGCACGGGCCGCAACTTTGACGAGATTCTACGCGTGATCGATTCGTTGCAGTTGACTGCGGGCTACAGCGTGGCGACGCCGGTCAACTGGAAGGACGGCGACGACGTGATCATCGTGCCGTCATTGTCGGATGAAGCAGCGAAGGCGAAGTTTCCGGGCGGCTGGAAAACCTTGAAGCCGTATCTTCGCGTCGTCCCGCAGCCAAATAAGCCACAGACGAAAACGGCAGAGCAGAGCTAGGTAGCATAGACTTTAGTCTGTGATTGCAGTGACACCCGAGGCGCAGAGAAGCACCCCTCTGCGCCTTGGTCATTAATGAGTGACGCGAAGTTCTACTATCACAGGAACCTCCCTCACTGGCATCCGCCGGGTGCTGCCATCTTCCTAGTTCATTGCCGACGCTGGCGGAATCACAGACTGAAGTCTATGCTACCCTAAAATTATGAGAGCTGTCGTAACCACGCGCCAGGGTGGCGTCGACGTGATGAAGGTCGAAATGCGTCCCGATCCCGTTCCGGCTAAAGGCGAGGTCCTGGTTCGCGTCAAAGCCTCAGGCCTGAACTTTGCCGACATCCTCGCGCGTCAGGGTTTGTATCCCGACGGGCCGCGAAAACCCTGCATCATGGGCTACGAAGTCTCCGGCACTGTCGAGACGGCCGGCGAAGGAGTCGATCAAAGTCTTGTCGGCAAATCAGTGATTGCGATGACCCGATTCGGCGGCCAGGCTGAACTCGTCGCTGTGTCAGCCCTGCAGGTATTTGAGAAGCACGATCAACTCAGCTTCGAACAGGGCGCCGCGATTCCGGTAAATTATCTGACGGCCTGGGCGCTTTTGGTTACGATGGGCGGATTGCAGAAGGGCGAGGCCGTGCTGATTCACAACGCCGGCGGCGGCGTGGGGCTGGCGGCTTTGGATATCGCGAAACACATCGGAGCGAAAACTTACGGAACGGCCAGCGCAGGCAAACACCAGTTTTTGAAGGACCGTGGATTAGACCACGCCATCGATTATCGCAATCAAGACTGGTTGCCCGTGCTCATTGAGCTGACGCAAGGGCGTGGAGTTGAACTGGCCATCGATCCATTGGGCGGCGCGAGTTGGAAGAAGACCTATCGCGCTTTGCGGACGACGGGACGAATGGGAGTCTTCGGCATGTCCACGGCGTCGGCTTCGGGAATCCGCGGGAAGATCCGGGCAATGAAAGCTTTGGTGCAAACGCCGAAGTTTCATCCGCTGGCTTTGATGAATCGCAACAAGGGCGTCTTCGGCTTGAACCTCGGTCACATGTGGGGCGAAGGCGAAAAAGTTGCCGAGTGGACGCAAGAGATCGTGCGCGGAATCCACGAGGGCTGGATTCAACCGCACGTCGATCGCGCTTTTCCTTTCGATCAAATCGCCGAGGCCCACGCTTACATCGAAGCGCGAAAAAATATTGGCAAGGTCGTCCTGGTGCCTTAGCTCGGCTTCGACCGATCTAACAACTTATGAGTATGAGGTCAGTACCGCCCGCGTCAGCGGGTGGGTCAAGGACTCAAGTTCAGGCTTGACCGATGAACCCACCTGCTCACGCGGGTGGTACTGACTTCATTATGGCTCTTGAACCCAGAAATTTGTCGGCATCACCGGGAACTGATGCTAGAATGCTGCGCACTTTGAACTCTGGAGACTTTTACCGAGTCCATGGCTCAATCGAGAAGCACATTGGCACGCAGCGGCTTTGGCGCCACGATGCGCCGCGATGCGTGGTGGATTGAATTGATTCCGGTCGTACTCGTGCTGGGCGCGTTCAGTGTCTATGCGACGTGGCGAACATTTGAAAATAACTTCTATGAGTTTGGACCTTACCTTTCGCCGTTCTATTCGCCGCTAATCAAACCAAAATGGTGGCCGCTGTCGCCGGCAATCCTAATTTTGTGGGCGCCGCTCGGTTTTCGCGCTACCTGCTACTACTACCGCAAGGCTTACTATCGCGCTTTCTTTCTCGATCCGCCGGGCTGCGCCATCGGCGAGTCGCACCCGCACCGTTACAGCGGGGAAACGCGCTTTCCTTTCATCCTGCAAAACCTGCACCGTTATTTTCTCTACGTCGCCATCGTCTTTCTCGGCATTCTCTGGTACGACGCGATCACAGCGTTTTGGTTCGCCTCGGCCGGCGGCAGACACTTTGGTATTGGGGTTGGCTCGCTGGTCTTGCTCATGAACATAGTTCTGCTTTCCAGCTACACCTTGTCGTGTCATTCGCTCAGGCACATCGTCGGCGGCAACGTCGATTGCTTTTCGTGCGTAGTAGCGGGCGGGCCGCGGCACGGCGCGTGGCGCGGCGTTTCGTTTCTTAATGAACGGCACATGCTCTTTGCGTGGCTGAGCCTGTTCTCGGTAGGGCTTGCTGATCTGTACGTTCGTCTGGTTGCATCGGGCGCGATCACTGATTTGAGACTGCTGTGACCGAAAAATACGAAAGTCACGAACACGACGTTTTGATCATCGGCGCGGGCGGAACAATCTCAGAAAGGAAGAAAAAACAATGACTCGTAAAGGACTTACGCAGAAGCAAATTGCCGGTTTTTGGGTTTATCCCTACCTAGAGACAACCGAGTCCAGACATCA
>DATGVD010000208.1:0-2468 GCA_035300785.1 Pyrinomonadaceae bacterium
CACCACCAGCAAACAGGTCCCGGCGAACCTGCAAACTCTGGATCGCTACTGGGAGGACTTCGTCGATCTGCTCGACGTGTATCGTCGCCGCAAGCATCACTTGCGATCGACCAACCGCCAGGCCGTGCAGAATCAACTGAAGCAGGCGGAACACCAGATCCAGAATTCAACCGACGATCGCGCCAAGCGCGTCCAGCAGGCCAACGCCGAGATTCTCAAACGTCGCGTGGCCGCCTTCAACGATCTCGAACGCTCCGTGCGTCTGGTCGAAGGCCAATTACAATCGATTGAGAATTTCTTTGGCCTGGTAAATGACCAGGTGGTTACCCTGCCAACCCCCGAACGCGTCTCTTCTTTGCACTTCGAGGAGCTTAGCGACTCAATCGCGTTAACGCGCCAGATGCTCGAAGAAACTGCGGACACGTTCGGCATGCTTGACACTCAGAATCGCGAACTCGATTTACTTCTCTCCAGCGGCAAGTAGTCCTCAAACCCGATCGTGAGGGGGGCGTGTATCCTCAATCTCAGCGGTAGCCTCCGTCACGGTTTTCGGGCTGGCGTGGGCCATTCTAAGGGACTGATTTCGAGCCATTTAGGGTTAAAGTAGCGCCTCAAGAAATACACTGTATCGCGTTGAAAAAAAAGATAACCACAACATATTGACATCGTGGTTTTCCGGGTGTATAGTGCGTCCTGCTCGGAGTGAGGCGGCTGGCGGCGGCGGGTCAAGGGGTTCCAAACCCGGCTCAGCAAGGTTTTCGTGACTTCGCAAAACCGACCGTAATATCTGCAATACAACTTAAGTCTTTGAAACGGCGATCGTGTGTCGCCCGGGATTTTTGTTCCTCAAAATCGGCTCGCGTGCGGTTCTCCGCGCGGGAAAGGTAGAATAGATGAACACGGCGAGTGGTGCGAAGATGACAAAAGTGTCTCAAGACGAAATCCTCCAATCGATGGTTTCCTTCAAGCGCCAGATCGTGCCCCTCGGCCTGAACGCTAGACGCGTAATCGGCAAGCGCTACTCGCTGAAAGATGCGAAAGGCACAAGCCTGGAAGAATGGAGCGATATCGTGGCGCGCGTGGTGGCGCACGTTTCAGTCGCCGAAACCGACGCCGATAAGCGCGACGAGTTTTTCAACACGATGTCCGACATCATGCTGGCGCGTGAGTTCGTTCCGAACACGCCCTGCCTGGTCAACTCAGGCAAACCCAACGGGCAACTGGCGGCGTGCTTTGTGCTGGACGTGCCCGACTCGATCGCCGGCATCATGAAAACGGCAACTGACGCCGCGATTATTCACCAGACCGGCGGCGGCACCGGCTTCACTTTTGAAAAGCTGCGCCCGAGCGGCGCGATGGTCAGCTCAACGCACGGCGTCGCCAGCGGCCCCGTGTCGTTCATGAACATTTTCAATACGACGACCGACACCGTAAAGCAGGGTGGCGTCCGCCGTGGCGCAAACATGGGCATGATGCGCGTCACGCATCCCGACGTCTTGCGTTTCATTCATGCGAAGAATGACCAGCATTCGCTGACCAACTTCAATATTTCAGTCAACGTCACGGACAAGTTTCTCGAAGTTGTCGATCACAACGAGTGGTATCAGCTCGAGTTTCGTGGCGAGCCGTGGAGCGATCCGATCTTCGATCCTGTCACTGGCCGCGATTACGTCGTCTATCGCCGGCCGGACGGCTCGACGGTCACGTTTCGCGACAAAGAGGCCTTCGATACGGCTGATCTTTCCGACACTTTGATTGAAGAGCCACCGGCGCCGGGCATGGCTTACGCGCCGGACATCTGGAACCGGATCATCGCCAGCGCGCATCGCTATGCCGAGCCGGGCATCGCCTTTATCGACGAAGTCAATCGCCACAATCACATGATCGAATCGATGGGTCCGATCATGGCGAGCAATCCCTGCGGCGAGCAGTTCCTGCACTTTGCGAACTCGTGCAATCTGGGCTCGATCGATGTGGCCAAGTTCTATGACCGCGAAAACCGTCTCGACTGGGATCGTCTGCGCGAATGCACCCGCTGGTGCACGCGCTTTCTCGACAACGTCATAGACACGTGCGCCTGGCCGCTTCCGGAAATCAACGACGTCGTCAAGCGCACCCGGCCCCTGGGCCTGGGCATCATGGGCTTTGCCGATCTGTGTCTGAATCTGAAAATTACTTACGGTTCGCCCGCGTCAATCGATTTGATGGATGAGGTGATGGGCTTTGTGCGTCGCGAAGCCTGGAATGAAAGCCTGCGGCTCGGCGCCGAACGCGGCGTCTTTCCTGAGCTCGAGCCCAATCGCGAATCCTACGCCAAATTCATTTACGACGAAATTGGCATCTCACGCGAAGTTCCGCTTACCCCGCGTAACTATGAAGTAACGACGATCGCGCCGACGGGCACGATTTCCCTGGTGGCGGAAACGTCTTCGGGGGTTGAACCCAACTTCTCTTGGGCCTACGTGCGC
>DATGVD010000209.1:0-2612 GCA_035300785.1 Pyrinomonadaceae bacterium
GCACCCCGTCCTTGTTGCGTTTGAAATCGATCACCCGATAGAAACGCTTGTGACCGCCGCCACGACGCCGCAGCGTTATGTGCCCATCGTTGTTGCGTCCCGAGATGCGTGTTTTGGGCTCCAGCAGAGACTTCTCAGGCGCAGCTCCAGGCGTCAATTCGTCGCGCGTGAGATACGTCTGATAGCGCCGCGCCGGCGATGTCGGTGTTAGTTTCTTGATGCCCATTGCTTCTTAATTGCGAATTTCGGATTGCGAATTTCGAATTTGAAAAACAAGTCGTCCTAAGTTCGCAATTCGAATTTCGAAATCCGAAATTCCTATATCGCTTCCCCGTAATCGACGGGTTTCTCACCATGCTTCAGCGTCACGTACGCTTTCTTCCAGGAAGGCTTGCGGCCTTCGTGACGGCCGCGGCGCGCCATCTTGCCGAGAAAATTCGCCGTGCGCACTTCGTCAACCTTGACTTGAAAAATCGCTTCGACCGCCTGTTTGATCTCAGGCTTGGTCGCCCGCCGCTCGACGCGAAAGGTCAGCAACTGACGCTGGTCCTGCGTCTCTTCTTTCGCCACCAGCGCCTTCTCGGTGATCACTGGCGATTTGATTGCGTCCCAAACGGTTCGCATCGTTTACGCTGACACTCCTCTTCTTCCGGCCGCCGGGCGCGGCTTGGTTGGGCCGCCTAGAACCTCGCGCGAACCGTACTGCTCTTCGTCATCTTTAGCTCGCGGACGCAAGATGTCCGTTAACTCTTCCACCGACCTCGGCGTCAGCACCAGCTTCTGGTGATAGACCAGGTCATAGATGTTCACGCCGTAGCTGTTGACCACTTTCGCGGTCTGGACATTGCGCGAAGCCAGCATCAGATTAGTGTTCTTCAGCGAGTCGACGATCAAAGTCTTGCCGCTTAGATTCAAACCGCCGAGCGTGTTAAGAAAGTCTTTCGTCTTCGGCTGCTCGAGCTTCCACTCGTCAACGACCACCAGGTTGCCTTCGCGCAACCGCTCGGAAATCGCCGAACACATCGCGCGCTTTCTCATCTTCTTCGGTAAGTTATAAGACCAGTCGCGCGGCTGCGGTCCGTGCACATTGCCGCCGCCTTTCCAGAGCGGCGATCGCAAACTGGCGATGCGCGCACGGCCGGTGCCTTTCTGCTTCCAAAGCTTCCGTCCGGCGCCAGAGACATCCCCGCGGGTCTTCGTCGCCGACGTGCCCGCGCGGCGATTAGCCATAAAGCTGCGCACGGCCTCATGAATCAGTGGCTCGTTTATTTCGACGCCAAACACTGCGTCCGGCAACTCGATCTCGCCAACTTCCTTGCTGGTCAAGTTTAGAATTTTGACTGTTGGCATAACGGAACCTCCGTTTTAGACTTATCCCTTGCGCTGCCGCGCCGCTTTCTTCACTACTACGACGCTACCGTTTGGACCGGGCACGGCGCCGCGAATCATCAGTAGATTATTCTCGGCATCAACTCGGGCGACGGTCAGCCTCTTGATCGTCACGCGGACGTCGCCCATGTGACCCGACGAGCGCATTCCTTTGACCACCCGCGACGGATACGCCGACGCTCCGATCGAGCCGGGAGCCCGTACGTTCATCGAGCCGTGCGATTCGGGGCCACGATTGAAATTGTGACGTTTGATGGTGCCCGCGAACCCGCGGCCTTTGGACTTGCCTACCACCTCAACTATGTCGCCATCGGCAAACTGATCGACCAGAACCTTGTCGCCTACGTTTGTGCTGTCGTCCGACGCCGGCAAGCGAAACTCTTTCAGCACGCGCGTCGGTGGAATCCCGGCGCCGGTCTTTTCGAAGTGCCCGCGCATCGGTTTGGTAACGTTCTTCAATTTGATGGGCTTGTCTTCAACCAATCCAATCTGCACGGCATCGTAGCCGTCGGCGCCGCCCGCAGACTTTTTCTGAACGACCACGCACGGACCGGCCTTGATCACAGTTACCGGAGTAACCGTGCCGTCCGGCGCGAACAATTGCGTCATGCCGACTTTCTTGCCGATGATTCCGTTAATCATTGCCAATTCCAGAGTTCAGAGTTCAACCTTCAGGTTGTCGCTGTTGAAGCAAGCTAAAGCTTGAACTCTAAACCCTTCATTGTTTTCCGAAAGCCTTGATCTCGACATCCACGCCTGCGGGCAGGTCGAGCTTCATCAACGCGTCCACCGTCTGCGGCGTCGGATCCAGAATGTCCATCAGACGCTTATGCGTTCTGATCTCGAACTGCTCGCGCGACTTCTTATCCACATGCGGCGAACGCAAAACCGTCCACTTGTTCTTTACGGTCGGCAGGGGAATCGGCCCGGCCACGCGCGCCCCGGTCCGCTTCGCCGTCTCAACGATCTCCGTCGTTGATTGATCGAGCACCCGGTGATCGTAGGCCTTCAGCCTGATTCTGATTTTTTCGTTCAGCATTCTGCTTTCGCTTTCTGCTTTCTGCCTATTCGACTACTTCCGAAACCGTGCCGGCGCCGACGGTGCGGCCGCCTTCGCGAATGGCGAAGCGCAGGCCTTTCTCCATCGCAATCGGCGCGATCAGCTCGATATTCATTTCCACGTTGTCGCCTGGCATCACCATCTCCACTCCCGTCGGCAGATG
>DATGVD010000210.1:0-5001 GCA_035300785.1 Pyrinomonadaceae bacterium
GAAAAAAAACTTTCTCTTACCCATGAAGACTGAAATGAAGTTCGCTTTATCCGCGCTACCGCGGCGGGCTTGTAAGTCTCACAAATCCCATGATGGCGCAGAATGCTCCCAGGACGACAAACACATTAAAGAACGCGCCGAATGAGAGGACTGAGTCAAAGTCGTTCTGTTGGGCGCCCATGATCGCAACGATTCCCAGGAGAATGAATTGAACGTGATAGATGAGCAGGCACACCGCCGCGAAACTAAACCAACGCGTCGACGCCCCAAAGGCCCGCGCGCGCGCAAATCCCAGCACGGCCGCAATCAGCCAACCGACTCCTCCCGCGACCAGAGAACCCAGCAAAACCGGGGCAAAATAGCCGGGCTGCCTGGCGGCCATTCCGTTCTGCAAAAGCATTAAAGCAAAGGTTGGCAACATTGTTTCCTTTTCTCCTCGGGAAGACCGTTAGAGATCGAAGGACTTAGCGGTTCGTTTCGCATCGGCGAAAACGAAACGGCCGTTTGCGCCGGTGTTCCAGGTCCAAGCGCAAACGGCGTCAATATCGTCCCGGCTTCACTGCGGTTCGGAATCTTCGCAACTCAAACCAGCATTTGATCGCGCTCGCGGCCGCGAGTCTGTCGCAAGTAATCATCCGGTCGCGCGCAGTGTTCCTGCAAGTCTTACTACTGGGTGATGTGAATTTCTTCTTCCTTATTCACATGCCGGAGGAAAATCAACAGCGCACAGGCGCAGAACACCAACGCCAACACGATGGCAATCACGCCCGTCCACATAAAAACGCCAGCCGGACGCGAGAATTGGAAGAATTCGTAAATTGAGCCAACCAACGCAGCCAGACCGACCACTCCTAACAGAAAGTCAACCATAATTAACCTCCCCGTTCGCTGTGTATTCGATGAAGGTTACCTAAAAAGCCTTCGGCCCAGATGAATCCGTTTTGAACGGCTGCATGTTAACGCCAGGCCATGGATTAGGCAAGGGATTTCGGTACCGCTCCGTCTAACGGATCAGTACCTGGATCTCGGTGGTATTGTTAGCACCTCTCCTGCGAAGGTAACCGATGTCGTCAGTCCAGCCGAATGAACCTGGCGACCGATGGAACGCCTTCGCAGTTAAGGATGAACAACATGTAATAGCCACGCGGCGCGGTGGCGTGGGGATGCCAGCCATTCGGCGCCCTGGCGCACAACTCATATTCGCCCGAATAGTTGAACAACAATTGAACCACACGCTGCTCAGTATCAGTGTTGTGCGTGGGCGCCATCGGCCGGACCAGCACAACTTTCTTAATCTCACATGCTTGATGCGTGTAAATTTTGAACTCGTCACCCATGTGGACTACGTCGGGCGCTGAATCGATCACCGGCCGGTCGCCTTTGAACAGGTAGGGCGGCGCAAAAATGTCGATCATGCTGCTGTTGTGCCAGCCGCTGGACATCACTTCGCCAGTCGGCAGCAGCAGCGCGTGCGAGTGGTACTTTCGCTCACGAGGTGCGTCGTCCATCTGCGACCACCCGCTTGTCACTGGATTGAACACCCAGCAGGGCTCTCCGGCAGGAGCGCCTCCGGATACGAACACCGTTCCGTCCGGCAGCAACACGGGGTTAACGTTTACCCGGGACGTCGGTTGTGTCTGCCCGGGCGCCATTGGCAGGCTCATCGCCGGCTGCCAAACCGGGGACAGATTGGAGAGATTGATTATCTGAAAGGTCCGGCTCTTGTCCAGATTGCCGCCGCCCACAATCATGACTTGCGCGAACGGATAGGTGGGGCTAAGCAGGAGCACGGACATTCCCTTGGTGCGATCGTTGGGCTCGAGGTTGGTCCAGGCGCCCTTCAAGTTATCGGCATTATCGAACTCCCAATAACCGGATGGCTCATTCGACGGGAAATCTCCCGGCGCCGAACCGCCGCTGGCGAACCCGACCGGAGCAAAGAATATCTCGCCTCCCGGCAGCAGATGCAGGCCGGGATAGCGCGGATTGAATGACCGGTCCGGCCCGTTTGCCGTGACCAGCGCGAACGTTCCCGTCGCCTCTTCATAGATCTCCATTCGATTATGGTCGGAAGCAATCAGGACGCGTCCGGGTTCGTCGCCCAACGTGACGAGCGTCGGATACCAGCGATCCACGTGCATCCGGGTCCGATTATTGGAGTGGTCTTTAGTGAAACTCCAGGTTCCGGAGGGTCCTGCCACTGGATCGAATAGCCAGCCAAAGTTGGGGTGCGGAGTATCACCTAGATCGCCGCCGCCTCCAACCACCAGAAGTCGGCCATCCGACAAGAATGAATGTCCCGAGCAATAAAGATTGTCAGTGGGAGACGTCGGTATCTTGATTTCGACCGTCGCCCGATTGAACGGGTTCCAGAGTGGGGTTCGCGATGCGGCCAGGCCGCACGCCGCTTCGATGAACATGACCCACCCGGTACGGAGCATCGCGGCGTGAACCACATCGATCACTTGACCCTTATCATCTTGAATGGGGCCGACCGTGCTCCACTCGCCAAAGGTCGAGGGGCCCATGCACCCAAGCAGGTAGTTCAGATACTTCGCCAGATCCAGCCGGCCAATCAGTTCGCGCAGTTGATCGATGTGGGCGAATCCCTGCAACGGGCTCACGCTGTCGCGCGCTTCCAAAATAGTCAGCGCCTGTCCGAACTCTATTAGTTTTTCCGGCTCTTCCCTCTGCTCGCGGACGTCCGGTCGTCTGACGATGGGCTCGGCCTCCGCAGGTGGAATATCGTTTTGCGGAGCAAAAGCGAGATCCTGGGGCGTGCGCGCAGCGTTTATGAACTGAAGCAGACGACGGTGTGTTCGAGCGTCTATCGTTTCCTGATTTTCGTTTGTGGGTTTTTTCTCATCAGCCATTTTAGTACCTCCATTCCGGAAGAGAGTTCGGATCATCCACAGACAGCCTTGAGGCCGAACTCGGTAATTCATGTGGGCCTTCTCTGAATTCGCTGACGTGAGGCTCGCGGGGGAAGTCGCACGCAAACGGGAGATGTGCCGGAGCGACCGCAATCTACTCCGCCGTCCAAGGTCCTGTCAATAGCAACGATACTTGCTATCGATCGTATAAGAAGTGTCTGCTTTGATCTATTAGGCCGTAACCGTTGAGGTTGAGTGACCCACGCTCGGAACTTGCCCACTCTAAAAGGATAGAGTCGCAGATCAGTGATTGGAGGATGAGGACGGCTTGATGGCAATCGCCCCCGCCAGATAAGAGCGTTCGCCGCTTACTGACTGCAAGCGAATGCTGTAATCGCCGGCTTCAGCGCTTGACTCTACCGTGATTTGGAAACTGATGACTGGATAATCGGTGCCGAACTCTTCCGAAGTTAAGGTCTTCGGAACAATTCTGATCAGCGGCGAGCTGATCGAGATTCCCGTCTCGGCAATCTGCTCCACACCTTCGCCGCCAACATAGATCGTAAAAGTCTTTCCCGACTCAAGCGGTACGGCCACCGTCGAAAGCTCGGCGTTGAGTCCAATCATCCGCGGATGGATCGTCGCCGGCGGATCAGTAGGCAACAGAAAGACCGGCGGGGCGTTTGAGTTCACGCCGGATTTCACCACCAGCGGCGCGGGCGAAATCTCGAACGTGCGCACGAGTGAAGTGTTTGCCAGGTCTTCGGATTCCGCTGCGCCAATATCCGTTCCGGCCAGAAGTCCATTCGCGCTTTGCGCAATCAAGCGATAAGAGCCCGGCGCCAAACCGCTGAGCTGATAATCTCCAGCGGCGGAGGCGATCGCGCCGGCGACGAGTTTGCCGGTTCCAAACTCTTCGGCGAACACCATGAGGCCGGCGGTATTCGCTGCGGCGCCGCCACTGCGGCTAACCAGAAGCTTGCCCGAGATCGAACCAATTTCAGCCTCCGAGCCGTAGAGAGACCGCGCGCCGGCAATGTCGTCCGCGGACAAAGCGCGCTGCGTGATCGCCGGCATACCGTAAACGCCGTTCTTTGCCTGGCGCGGTTGCATCGTCGCGCCGATCACCGCGGAGTGCTCGAGCCCGAGCAAGTGTCCGACTTCGTGCGTGAACGTCGATTCGAGATCGTAGGTGCCGGCCGTGCCGTCGCTGGAAAAAGTTTCCGCGGGATTCAGCGCGATGTCGGCTTCAACGATGGCGCCGCCCGAATCGTAAAAGACTCGCGTCCGGCCTGGGCTGTTCGACGAACCAAACGCCGCGAGGTTATCGGTAGAAACGGTGATCAGACTGACTCCGTCGCCGGCGTTCGGCGGACTGATCGAGGTTGCAGACGAAGCGGTTTCGAGAAACTGAATGTTGGCCACCGCGGCCCAGTGTTGCAGCGCGCGCTGCGCCGCACCGATGACGTCGCTGCCGGCCTTGATATTCGGCGGCGGTGAATTTAGCGAACGCGAGAAGGCAACGATGATGGGACTCGCCAGCCAGCGCCGCGCGACAATGCCCGAAGCATCGTGATAGTGGAGTGAGTAGGCGGTGGCGGGCAGACTCGCGCCCAGGATCAGAACCATCATGGTAAAAGCGCTGATTGCTTTTCGCATCATCGGCAGTTCGGGGGGAGACGCTAAGTTTGGTTATGGCACGCGCATCCTGCGCGTGATTCACGGGCGGGACGCCCGGGCCACCTCGCATCTTATCACGCACGCCCGAAGTTGTAGACGGAAAATCTTCCTCGGGAGTCTGTCGGAAAGAAGAGCGGTCCCAGGTTCTAGTTTTCTTAAACAAGAAAGTGATTGTGCCTTAAGCCCGATTCATTGGGCTTTCCCAAAGGGTTACCAGATCGGCCGTTTGACGGCCAGGGTTTGGCGGTAACGAATAGCCGAAGCGCCCTTCAGGGTGCTTCAATCCCCGGCTTTAGCCAGTTGGCTAAAGCACGCGACGAGAAGGAGGCTGGAAGCCCCAGCTTAGACTCGTATTACCGCAGTTACCCAGCCGTAAAGCGCTGGTCTAGTAACCCTGCGGGCAAGCCGCATGAACGCGGCTGCCAGACGCTGATCTCATCTTCATCTT
>DATGVD010000211.1:0-4140 GCA_035300785.1 Pyrinomonadaceae bacterium
CGCGCGGCACGGTCAGGGTTGCCCCAAACGTGATCTGGTCCTGCTGATTCTGGTAAGTGACCTCGACTTCATCGTAAGGGTAAGGCTGGCTCGGCGTTTGTGGTCGCTTGCGCGAGACGTCTGAGACTTTCTCGATGCGCCTCAGGTCCAGCGGCAGCTTGGCGCCGCCTTGCATGAACTCGCCGGTGATTTGCGTTCCCTCGGCGCTTAGTTTGCCGTCGTAGGTTGCGCCGAGGCTCTTCATCTCAACATGCAGCGCGCCGTTTTGAAAAGTGACGACACTCATCGGAATGTCGTTGGCGCCCTGATCGAAGCTGTCGAGCAAGCCCTTTAGCTTTCCGTCCGCCGTTCGGGAAAACTTCATCACCAGACGCAGCTTGAAGGCGCCGGTATCCAGCGCGCCCGCCCAGAAGCCTTCGACGCTTTGGCTTTGGGCCGACGCGCCCGGGCTGCCAACGACGCACATCGTCGCGATGAGCAGGATCGTGACGAAATGTAACGAGTCTTTGCGATTCATTTTCGAAGCCTCCGAATTAGTTGCGTGGACTTTCTACCGACGCCCAGCCTAGTACGCTATAGCGCGTCGATTGGTTTTCAGCTATTGCGGGCTTTCTGCTACTATGGCCGCGCTTTCTTTCATTCTCAAATAACTTTAGTCGGCAATTCTTGCAGGAGCCAGTGCCTGTGCACAGGAGACAAACGATGGCACCAGAGTTAAGAACAGAGCGCGAGCTGTCACTCGATTTTTTGCGCGTGACCGAAGCGGCGGCGATTGCCGCGGCGCGCACGATGGGCCAGGGCGACCGAAAATATTCCGATCAGGTGGCGGTCGAGGCCATGCGCGAAGTGATGGACTCTGTGCCGATGCGCGGCCGGATCGTGATCGGCGAAGGCGAGCGCGATGAAGCGCCGATGCTTTATATCGGCGAGGAAGTGGGCGGCGGATTCGGCGTCGGCGAGGAGATGGCCGCGTCGTGTCCCGAGGTGGACATTGCCGTCGATCCTTTGGAAGGCACCAACCTGTGCGCGCTCGGCGCAAACAACGCGATCGCGGTACTCGCTGCCGCCGAACGCGGTGGTTTGCTGCACGCGCCGGATATTTACATGGACAAGATCGTCGTTGGGCCATCGTCGCGCGGCGTGATCGACATCGATGCGCCCGTCAAAGATAACCTGCGCAACATCGCGCGGCGGCTGGGTCGCGACGTCGAGGACCTGACCGTGATCGTTTTGGATCGACCGCGACACAAAAAGATAATCGATGACACCCGCGCTGCGGGCGCGCGCATTCGTTTGATCTCTGACGGCGATCTCTCGGCTGGAATTTCAGCGGCGGTAGCGGGCACAAATATCCACGCGTGTATCGGTATCGGCGGCGCGCCTGAAGGTGTGCTGACCGCCGCGGCGATCAAGTGTCTGAATGGAGAAATTCAGGCCCGCCTGGTTTTCGATCCTGACAAATTAGGAGTGGACCGGAAAAAAGTGCCACCGGCGGATCAGGTAATCGAGCGTTTGAAGTCGATGGGCATCAGCGATCCGTACAAGACCTACGACACCGACGATCTCGCGCCTGGCAGGAAGATTATCTTCGCGGCTACCGGCGTCACCGACGGCGCGCTGATGCGCGGCGTGCGGTTCTTTGGTTCCGGCAAGCGCACGCATTCACTGGTAATGACCAGCGAGTCGAAGCACATTCGCTTTGTCGACACGATGCACATTGAAGGCGGGCCGGATACGGTGATTAGATTCTAGGAGCAACAGACATCCAGCTAATCCAGCCCTGCGAGATTGGCGAAGGGTAAGTAGACTGCCGGGCATATGAAGCCCTTTCTTTCGATCGCTCTAGTCCTCACCGCGTCGTTGGCCACGACCGTCAGCTCTCCGGGGGCCCGCGCGCTCCCGGCAGCCCCGTTTCGCGTTGAAGAGACAACCATCGCCCGGATTCACTCCGCGCTGCGTGCCGGGCAGGTGACGTGCCGAGGGCTCGTCGAGGCGTACCTGGCGCGCATCGACGCGTACGATAAGAAGGGTCCTTCCATCAATGCCGTCGTGCTGCTCAATCCCGACGCACTTAAGACGGCGGATGAACTCGATGCGCGGATGAAGGCCGGGACTGCGATGCGCCCGCTGGAGTGCATTCCGGTCATCGTCAAGGACAACTACGAGACCAAAGGCCTGCGGACCACGGCCGGTTCGCAGTCACTCGCGAACTTCGTTCCGACGCGGGATGCTTTCGTAGTGCAGAAGATTAAGGACGCCGGCGCCATCGTGCTGCTCAAGTCGAACATGGCGGAGTTCGCGTTCACGCCGCTCGAGACGGTAGGCTCGATTCTGCCGGGCTACACGTTCAATCCGTATGCGCTGAATCACACTACCGCCGGATCGAGCGGAGGCACGGCAGCAGGCGTAGCCGCCAGCTTTGGCGCGGTCGGGCTGGGCACCGACACCGGCAACTCGATCCGCGGTCCGTCATCGCACCAGAGCCTGGTTGGCATTCGCTCGACGATGGGGTTGGTCAGTCGCACGGGCGTGGTGCCGCTCAACTTTCTGGCGGACATCGCCGGGCCGATCACGCGCACAGTTGAGGACGCGGCGGCCGTGTTGCAGGTGATTGCCGGACCCGATCCGGGCGATCGCGTCACCTTGTCGAGCGCGGGGCACATTCCGTCGAGCTACGCGGCGTTTCTGAAGAGGGACGCGCTCAAAGGTGTGCGCCTCGGCGTGCTGCACGCGGCGTACGACCGCCCGAGCGCCGACGCCGAAGTCATGGCGGTCTTTAAAGCGGCGCTCGAAGAATTGAAAGCTGCGGGCGCGGAGATCGTGGACCCCGCCGCAGTCGATGGATTGGCGCAGGTGCAGCGTCCACAGGGTGCGGGGCCTTGCCGCGGTTTCAAGTACGACCTGGAACACTACCTGGCGGAAGCAGGCGCGCCGGTCAAGACGCTCGACGAGATCATCAAGGGCGGAAACTTTCACCCGACGATTCGCCGGCGGCTCGAGGGCGCGCAAACGACTGACGACGCCGGTGACGACAGTCCTGGTTGCCAGGCCGTTCGTGACTATCGGAAGAAGTTTGGCGACGCTGTGCTCGCGACGATGGCGACGCTGAAGCTCGACGCGTTCGTCTATCCCACCTGGAGCAATCCGCCGGCGATCATCGGCGATGTCCGATCGAATCTGGCGGGCGACAACAGCCAGGTCTATGCGCCGACCACAGGGTTTCCCGCGATCACGGTCCCGATGGGCTTCACGCGTGGCGGCACACTTCCCGCGGGCATAACTATTTTTGGCCGTCCCTGGGACGAAGGCCGGCTGTTCGCGTTCGCCTACGCGTACGAACAGGCGACGCACCATCGCAAACCTCCACCGACGACACCGCCGCTGAGGTGACGCCCGGTCGTGGAGGCGAGATACTAGAGCTTAAGTTTGGAGTTGCACGAGTGTCCGACGTAGTAACCGCCAATGGCCGACATTCAGTCTCTAGCTCCGTGCCTCCAGCCTCTGCGTCTTACGCGACCGTCACCTGGGCAATCACCGCGACGATCGCACTAACATTAGTCGCGATGATTATCGGCGCGCCGCTCTTCCAAGCCACCGGCCACGCTTCCTTCGCCTCGACAATCTATCGAGCTTTCAGCTTTGTTTGTCATCAAATCCCTGAGCGCTCGTTTCATTTGGCCGGACATCAATTCGCCGTCTGCTCGCGTTGCACTGGATTGTATGTGGGATTCGCTGTGGCCGCGCTGGTCTATCCGCTGGCGTATTCATTGAAACGCATCGACACGCCGCGACGCCGCTGGTTGATTCTCGCCGCCGTTCCTTTGCTGATCGATTTTTCGCTCACGTACTTTGGCCTTTGGTCGAACACGCATCTGACACGCTTTTTGACCGGTGCGCTGTTGGGGGCGGTGGCGGTGTTTTATGTGATGCCAGGGTTGGTTGAGTTGAGTTCAGCTTTCGCGCGACGTTTCGGTCGGAAGAAGAACCAACAGAGTCGCGGGCAAAGCGGATGATTACTCCAACTCACGGATCATCTGATCGACTGTCTTCAGCAGGTTGGGCAAATCTTCGTGGGCCGCATTCCACAGAATCTCGTAGTCAATTTCATCATAACTGTGACTGAGGCGATCCCGCATTCCG
>DATGVD010000212.1:0-5175 GCA_035300785.1 Pyrinomonadaceae bacterium
GGGTGCAACCAAGCTGGAGATCAGCGCAAACACATCTCGATAATGCCGAGAAGGTTTTGCTCCGTTAGAACCTGACAGCAATTCAGATCGTCGAAGCGGAACATTTCGTCTGAAAATCCCGCGAACCATTATGACAAAACATATCGAGCCGACCGGCTTCAAACAGATACTCTAGAACCTGCTGCATTGTCTCGCAGCGGCCAAGGCTGCGCCGGTTTCTTTCCCGAGCTGGAAACCGGCGCAGTCTTTTTGTGTTTGGAACGCGCCGGTATGCGGGTGAAAAACCAACGGTCAGGAATGACGCTCGCTTGACGCTCAATAGGCGGCATGTTAGTTTTCGCCTTCACCTGTTAGTAATCAAATTGATCATTCGAAGGCTGGCATTATCCGGCTGAAGACAAGCGCGTGACTGCACCTGCTCTGGAACTTAAAAAGACGTCTCTCAACGAGACGCATCGCAAACTCGGCGGGCGCATGGTTGAGTTTGGCGGCTGGGACATGCCCGTGCAGTATCCCGCGGGGACGATGACTGAACATCTCCGCACGCGCACTAATGCCGGTCTTTTCGACGTCTCGCACATGGGCGAGATTGATGTGCGCGGGCCTGATTCGATCCCGTTCGTCAACCGTTTGGTTTCCAACGACGCGTCAAAACTCGTTGATGGGCAAGCGCAGTACTCAGCGCTGACTACGCCCGAAGGGACAGTGATCGACGACTTGCTCGTCTATCGCTTTGCTGAAGATCATCTCCTGCTGGTCGTGAATGCCGGAACAACCGAGAAAGACTGGGATTGGATTATTTCGCATCACGGCGATGAAAACGTTGAGCTGCGAAATGCCAGCGCTGATTACTGCCAGATTGCGGTGCAAGGTCCCGATGCTATTTCAATTTTGCAGAAGCTGACCGCCGTACCGCTCTCTGAAATCAGGTATTATCACTTTCGCTACGCGTCCGTTGACGGCGTGTCCGCGATTGTGTCGCGCACCGGCTACACCGGCGAAGACGGCTTTGAAGTTTACGCGGCGGCGGACAAAGCCGAACAACTCTGGAACAAGATTCTGGACGCCGGAAACTTAGGCAGCGACGATGGCATACTGCCGTGCGGCCTTGCCGCGCGCAACACGCTCAGGTTGGAAGCAGGAATGTGTTTGTACGGGCATGAGATTGACGAAACCACGACGCTGCTCGAGGCCAACCTCGGCTGGATCTGCAAACTGAATAAGGGCGATTTCATCGGCCGCGAACTTTTGCAGAGACAAAAGGACGAGGGCATCAAACGTAGGCTCGTCGGATTCGACGTTACCGATCGCGGGATCGCTCGCGACGGCCAGGACGTCCTGATTGGCGGAGCACCCGTAGGACACGTCACGTCGGGAAGCCCGGCGCCGTTCTTGAAGCAGAACATCGGCATGGCTTATGTTCCCGTCGAGTTTGCCAACGCAGGTCAGGCGATCGAGATTGACGTGCGCGGACGTTTGGTAGCTGCGCAAATTGTACCGCTACCGTTTTACAAGCGGGCGAAGCAGTAGTAGTTTCTCAACTCTAAATCTGCGACTTCTAAGTTTCGAGGAGCATCATGGCTAACGTTCCGGAAAATCTGCACTACAGCAAAGACCACGAATGGGTACGCGTCGAAGGTGATACCGCGGTAATCGGTATTACGGATCATGCGCAGGATCAGCTCGGCGACGTGGTTTACGTCGAATTGCCGAAAAGCGGCGAAGAATTTGCCGCGCACGAATCGTTCGGCTCCGTGGAATCCGTCAAAGCCGTCTCGGAAATCTTCACGCCGGTTTCCGGCAGCGTTTCGGAGGTCAACGGCTCGCTGAATGACGAACCTGAGAAAGTGAACAAGGACCCTTATGGGGAGGGTTGGATGATCAAGATCAAAATGAGCAGCCCCGGCGAAGTTGACAGCCTGCTAACGCCCGCCGAGTACGAAGACTTCACGAAAGCAGAGACTGAATAGCATTGCGCTACATTCCCAACTCGCCCGACGAACGCGCCGAGATGCTGCAACAGATTGGCGCCGCATCAATTGAACAACTCTTCGATTCGATTCCCGAGGCCTTGCGCCTCCAGGATCATTTGAACGTACCCGCGGCCCTCTCAGAGATCGATCTGCTGCGAAAATTTGAGCAGACCGCGGCGCGTAATCAGGCGGCGAACCGCGTCAGCTTTCTGGGCGGCGGGGCTTATTCACACTACATCCCCACCGTGGTCGACCATCTGATTTCGCGCTCAGAGTTTTTCACGGCGTACACGCCTTACCAGCCGGAAATTTCCCAGGGCACATTACAAGCGATCTTCGAGTTTCAAACTCTCGTGTGTCAGTTGACCGGCATGGACCTGGCTAACGCCTCGATGTACGACGGTTCGACGGCGATGGCGGAAGCGGTATTGATGGCCGAACGCGTCACCAGGCGTTCGAAGGTAATCGCTTCGGCGGCGATCCATCCGCAGTATCTCGAAGTCGCGCATACCTACGTGCAGCACGCAGGAATCGAGTTGCAGCAATCGCTCTATTGCACAGAGACGGGCACGACGTTGCCCGAAAGCCTGAGTGCGATCGACGATCAAACGGCAGCGATAGTCGTGCAGTCGCCAAACTTTTTTGGCAGCATCGAAGACCTGCAGGCTCTAAGTGAAATAGCGCATGCCAACGGCGCATTGCTGATAGTTGCAGTCACTGAAGCTATGTCGTTCGGCCTTTTGCGTTCACCGGGAGCGTGCGGCGCGGACATCGTCGTTGCTGAGGGACAATCGTTCGGCGTGCCGCTTTCATTCGGCGGCCCCTACGTTGGAATGTTTGCCACACGCGACAAGTACGCGCGCCAAATTCCCGGCCGTTTGGTTGGCGAGGCTTATGACAAGAAAGGCCGGCGCGGTTTTGTGCTTACATTGGCTACGCGCGAGCAACACATCCGCCGCGAGAAAGCCACCTCGAACATCTGCACCAATGAAGGATTGATCGCGCTGGCGTCGACGATCTATCTGGAGACGATGGGACGTCGCGGCGTACAGGAAGCCGCGCGCCAGTGCGCGCAAAAGGCTCATTACGCCGCGCGCAGGATTCCCAGCGTGCCCGGGTTCTCGCTCCCCTTCTCTGCGCCCTTCTTCAATGAGTTTGTCGTGCGCGCGCCGGTTGCGGCCTCGCCGCTGCTCGACAGGCTGGCGCGCGACAAGGGAATCGACGGCGGGATCGCACTGGCACGTTTTGATGCGAACCGGCCAAACGATTTTCTGGTTTGCGTGACGGAAACAAACACGCGCGAGCAGATCGATGCTTTGGTCGCGGGGCTGAAAGAAATATCAACCACAAAGTCACCAAGACACAAAGCAAACTAGGGGAAGTTCTCTTTGTGCCTTCGTGTCTTCGTGGTAAAGGCTTGTAATGGAATCCAACATAACTAAGGTAACTACGCACCTCAGCCATAACGAGCAGCTGATCTTTGAGCGTTCGCATCCGGGTCGCGCGGGCTTCATGTTGCCGCCGCTCGATGTTCCGGAAACCGCGCTCGACGAAATCATTCCGACGCAACTTCAGCGCGAAGATGACCTCGCCGGCATGCCGGAAGTCACAGAAGTGGACGTGATCCGTCACTTCACGCGGATGTCCACCTGGAATTATTCGATCGACCTCGGCCTTTATCCGCTGGGCTCGTGCACGATGAAATATAACTCGCGTCTGAACGAAAAAGTCGCGCGCATTGCAGGCTTTGCGAATCTTCATCCGCTGGCTTCTGAAGGTGAAGCGCAGGGCGCGCTGGAAGTGATTTACGAACTTCAGCAGCACCTCGCCGAAATCACCGGGCTGCCCGGAATTTCTTTGCAGCCCGCCGCCGGCGCCCACGGCGAGATGACCGGCATCATGATCATTCGCGCTCACATCGACGCGCGCGACGGCAAAGAGGCTTCGGCAAACCGGCGTACGATGCTGATTCCCGATTCGGCGCACGGAACCAATCCCGCGTCGGCACATCTGTCGGGTTTCACCGTCAAGACCATTCGCTCGACTGCCGAAGGCCTAACCGATCTCGACCACTTGCGCGAGCTGTGCGGGCACGGCGACGTTGCCGGCCTGATGCTGACCAACCCAAACACGCTCGGCCTGTTTGAAAAGAATATTCAACAGATTTGCCGCATCGTGCATGACGCCGGCGGGCTGGTTTACATGGACGGCGCGAACATGAACGCGCTGGTCGGCGTGGCGCGACCCGGCGACATGGGCGTCGATGTCATCCACTTGAATCTGCACAAGACTTTCTCGACGCCGCATGGCGGCGGCGGGCCGGGTTCGGGCCCGAGCTGTTGCACGAAAGAGCTCGAACCATTCCTACCCGTTCCGCGAGTTGTGGTCCGTACCCCGAGCGGTAGCGACGGGGCCGGTGTCAGAACCGGGAGCGGTAGCGACCGGGTATTCAAACTCGACATCGACTACCCCCAATCGATCGGACGCGTCAAAGCCTTTCTCGGAAACTACGGCATGATGCTGCGCGCGTTGGCTTACACGCTGACCCACGGTTACGACGGTTTGCGTGAAGCAACCGAAGCCGCAGTGCTGAATGCGCGCTACATCGCGCATGGCTTGCTGGCAGATTACGAAAAGCCTTTCGACGCGGCGCCAATGCACGAAGTCGTTTTCACCGACAAGCGGCAGGCGCGCAAAGGCGTGCACACGCTGGACATCGCCAAACGCCTGATCGATTACGGCTTCCATCCGATGACGATTTATTTTCCTTTGATCGTTTCCGGCGCGATGCTAATCGAACCGACAGAGTCGGTCGGCCGGCAGGAACTCGATCAATTCATCGAAGCGATGCGATCGATCGCGCGCGAAGCTATTGAGGATCCGGAACTGGTTATGAACGCGCCGCACACGACGCGCATCGGCCGCCTGGACGAAGCCGCCGCCGCGCGCAAGCCCGTGCTGCGCTGGAGACCGAAGCAAGCCGCGAGTGCGACCTAGCCGTGGGTTGTCCGCGAACACGCCCGCTCCCGTAATGTTCCACACCCGCCAAATTACTTAAATGTCGCGTTAGCGGTATTATTGATTCGTGGACGATGAAACAAATTACGAGGAACAAAAGCGGGCGCGACGTCGCCTTCGCGGGCAACAGCGAGCGATTAAACATACCTTTCTCCGAGATATTCAAAGCCTTGATAATAGTGCA
>DATGVD010000213.1:0-2099 GCA_035300785.1 Pyrinomonadaceae bacterium
TCGTCTGCGTTGAGCTGACGAATGTTACCTTTATCAATTACTTTCCGCCAGACTTGCGTGTGTTAAGCGGCGCCGGTTACTCGCCACCGCAGTGAAGGCGTTGACGGATCTCCTGGCATAGAAGGTGCCCATTGGGTTAGACCTTGTCCCGCACGCGGCAAGGTGGTGCATTACGCGGCGCTTTTGTCATGCGCTAGTCCGATGTGCCGCGGTGGATTGCCCTAAGGTATCGACCCACTCCGCAAAATGGAACGCCCGGGGCGTCAGAATCGCCTGGACGGCGCTGCGGTTTTGCTCGCCGACATTGATCGAGAGTTCGATCGGGTTCAGTCCTTCCTGCAGGAAAACCTGAAGGTCATTGTGACTTAAGCAAAGAGAGAGGAAATGCGATGCTGATGAAGATCAAACACACGTCAAACCGGATCCTGATTGCCGACGACGATCCGGTGATCAGACATTTGGTTACTTCGATTGTTACAAGAGTGGGATACACTCCGGTTACTCTGAGTGATGGCCGCGCGGCGTTCAGTCTCCTGAAGGCGGATGCGAATTTCAAAGCCGCGATCCTGGACATGTCGATGCCCTTTCTCGAAGGCCTCGATCTGATTCGTTACATGAGAACTGAAAAGCGTCTGATGCGCATTCCGGTCGTGCTGATTACCGCTGACCAGAATATCAAGCTGATGGCGGACAGCTTTGCCGCGGGCGCCACGGCATTTCTTCCAAAGCCCTTCACGCCGGACCAACTGCAAAACTTGCTTCGCATGTTGCTCGCCGCAAAGCTGCCCAGCACCCGAGCGGCTTAGCTTCGATCGATCAACCGAAACTGGGGATGAAATAATGTCAGCCGATCTTCTAAGGATGGATGATTATCTGGCGAAGTCGCTAATAAGGCCGGCGCTCGCCAATGGCGGTGGCGCTGCGACCCAGGCACTCGACCCGGTCGTGCTTGCTTCCCTGGACGAAGCATGGGACGAAGGCGAAGCCGATCTGGTGGTGGAATTGATCGATCTTTATCTCGGCGACGCTCCGCAATGGGTCGAGGCCATACGCACGGCCGCGGCCGAAAACGACGCGACGGTGCTGAAACGTGTGGCGCACACTCTGAAAGGAAGCAGCGGCAGTTTGGGTATTCGCCAGGTGGCGGAGGTCTGCGGAATGTTGGAGTTGAATTGCAGCGAATCGGCTGCCAGAGTCAATGAGCTGTTGCAACTATTGGTTCAAGAGTTTAACACGGCGCGCGCGGCCCTCGCGGCTGAGCGCTTGAGAAGACTTGCTTGAGAGTTTTGATCGCCGAAGACGATGTCGTCTCGCGCCGGATTCTGGAGACCCTTCTCCGGAATTGGGGCCACGAGGTCGTGACGACGTTCGATGGCGACCAGGCGTGGCAAACGATGCGGGCACCGGATGCGCCGGCGCTGGCAATCCTGGATGTCATGATGCCCGGGGTTGACGGCCTCGAGGTTTGCCGCCGCGTGCGCCAGCTCGCTCCCGCAACGCCGCCGCACATTATTCTGCTGACAGCCAAGCACGGCGCGCGCGCGATCGTAGACGGGATGGAAGCCGGCGCTGATGATTATCTGACCAAGCCCTACGATCGCGACGAACTGCGCGCGCGGGTGCAGGTCGGCGTGCGGATCGTCGAATTGCAAGCCAAGCTGGCCGGGCGCGTCAGGGAACTCGAAGGCGCGCTTGAACACGTCAAGCAACTCCAGGGGATTCTTCCGATCTGTTCGTACTGCAAAAAGATCAGGGGGCGATCAGGACTACTGGCAGACGGTCGAAAGCTATATCGCCGATCATTCAGAAGCTGAATTCAGTCACGGCATCTGTCCCAACTGTTACGAAACCACCGTGAAGGATCAGCTCGCTTCGTTTCGCGCTTTGGTCCAACCCGTGGTTTAGAAGTTGTGAAGATGTGAGTGCGAAGTAAACCGGCGACGCGAGTGGCGAGCGCCACTGGCATGATCCGCAGACCTGCGTAAGGCGGACGTATCTTCCTTTTCATCGGCAACTTTCCGCCAGAGGTGCGTTGTGTTAAATTGCGCGCGCTACTGGTAACCGGAAAAAACGGGGCGCGCTCTCGACGGATCGAGGCG
>DATGVD010000214.1:0-5678 GCA_035300785.1 Pyrinomonadaceae bacterium
GGCGCCGGGCCGTTTCCGGCAGTCGTCCTAATCACCGGCTCAGGCCTACAGGATCGCAACGAGGCGCTCCTCGGCCACCAACCGTTTCTGGTGCTGGCCGACTATCTGACGCGGCGCGGCATCGCCGTCTTGCGCGCCGACGACCGCGGCATTGGCGGCACTTCCAAAGGTGCGCCAAACGACACGAGCGTAAATTACGTCGGCGATGCACTGGCCGGCGTCGACTTTCTGAAAACCCGCAAAGAGATTAATCCGAAACAGATCGGCCTGGTCGGCCACAGCGAAGGCGGGATGATCGCGCCCATGGCCGCCGTCCGATCGAATGACGTTGCTTTCATCGTGTTGATGGCCGGACCGGGACTGGTTGGGGACAAACTCCTGGCCATGCAGAACGGTCTGATTTCCGCGGCGGAATGCGAGAACGAAGTGAAGCAGTCTATGGCTCAGGTCGAACGCCTGTTCGTCATCGCTAAAGATGAAAAAGATCCCGCGGTTGCCAGACAGAAGATGAAGGCCGAAAGCGTGAAGATTGCCGAGAGCGCCAGAAAGAAACTCGAAGGGCAGCTATCTTCGCTGGACGCTCGCACCAATGAAATTCTGTCGCCGTGGTTTCGCTTCTTTCTCAGTTACGATCCGCGGCCCACGTTGATGAAAGTCCATGTGCCAGTGCTCGCGCTCAATGGCGAGAAAGATACGCAGGTGCCGGCGCGCGAAGATCTTGAAGCGATCGAGCAGGCGTTGAAGGACGGCGGCAATCGCGACTACAAGATCGTTTTGCTGCCGAAGCTGAATCATCTGTTTCAAGCCAGCAAGACGGGGTCGCCTTCCGAGTACGCCGAAATCGAGGAAACAATTGCGCCCGTGGCGCTGGAAACGATGGGTGACTGGATTGTCGCGCACACTCGGAACTAATTTTGGAGTGCGCTGACTTTTCACCGCTTTTGATCGATGGCCAGAACCAAAGCGGCGACAAGTCGTCGCCTCAAAATATGCGGGTAGTGCTCCGTTAGGCTGTTGCGGCATTGCCAGCGGGGCATTAGCCCGACCGTAAGGGAGGGCTCCCACCCGAATTGCAACTGAGCCCTCCCTTACGGTCGGGCTAGTGCACCGGCAACACACTAACGGAGCACTACCAATGGGCACGGCTCGTTGACTAAACATCATCCGTTGGCGTACAAGACTCCGCATCCCCCGCTTTGAAATAAACTCGGTCATTTTCAGGAGGCTTACCATGTCTGCAGCCGTTCAACCACAACCAATCAACGAAGACAAGATGAATGCGTTTCTCGGCAAAGTCGTCGGCGACTTTGGCGCGTCGCTTAGTTCGGCGCTCGTCTACATCGGTCAGAAGCTTGGCCTGTACAAGACGCTGGCAGATGCCGGCCCGGCCACGCCTGCGGAACTGGCTCAGCGGACGAACACCAACGAACGCTACGTGCGTGAATGGCTCATCAATCAGGCCGCCGGCGGTTATGTTGAGTACGACGCCGCGACTGGCCGCTACAACCTGACGCCCGAACAGGCGGTGGCTTTGACTGATGAGCACAGCCCTTTCTATGTCGGCGGCGGATTCTTTGTGATCAAAGCGATGACCAGCGCGGTGTCGCGGATCGAAGATCATTTTCGCAAAGGCGGCGGCATGCTCTGGGGCGAGCACGATCCCGATCTCTTCATCGGCACGGAAAAGTTTTTCCGGCCGGGCTATTCGGCGCACCTGGTGGCCACGTGGATTCCATCGCTGACCGGAATTGAAGCGAAACTAAAGTCGGGGGGCAAAGTCGCGGACATTGGCTGTGGCCACGGAGCCTCGACGATCATCATGGCGCAGGCCTATCCCAACTCGCGCTTTTTCGGCTTTGATAATCACGAAGAATCGATTCAGCATGCGCGTGAGGCCGCGCAGGCGGCGGGGGTTTCTGATCGTGTAACCTTCGCAGTCGCCGACGCGCGCGCGTTTCCCGGCGAGGACTATGACTTGATTTGTTTCTTCGATTGCCTGCACGACATGGGCGATCCCCTCGGCGCCGCCAAGCGCGCCAGTGAAACGCTCGGCAAAGATGGCAGCGCTTTGATTGTCGAACCGATGGCGGGAAACACTGTCGAGGAGAACTTCAACCCGATTGGTCGCACCTTCGCCGCGGCTTCGACCCTATGCTGCACGTCGAACTCTCTGGCGCTCGACGGCCCGGCGCTCGGCGCCGTCGCTTCAGAAGATGCCATCGGCAAAATCGTGCTCTCCGGCGGCTTCAAACAATTTCGCCGCGCGACTGAAACACCATTTAACCGCGTATTCGAAGCCCGAAACTAACCGGGGGTAGGGCGCACCTGCCTGTGCGCCCTCGCCGTCCCTTTTGATTTCACGCCGGTTGTTCCCTGCGAAAATTCTTATGGCGCAATCGGGAGAGTGCGTTACAATGACGCCGTTCCGATGCCCACTCTCCTCATTGTTGACGATGATGCCACGGTCCGTGGAATGCTCTACGATCTCTTCTCTGATCGCTACGAGTGCAACACCGCTAGCTCCGCTGATGAAGCGTTTCAGTTTATGGAAGTGGAACACTACGACGCGATCATCACCGATATCGCTATGCCAGGGATAACCGGGGTGGAGTTGCTCAAACGAGTTCAGCTACGCGACGAAGCGACGCCGGTGATCCTAATCTCAGGCAAAGGCAGCGAGCATGACAACCAGTCTCTACTCGCGCTGGGCGCATTCGCTTACGTGACCAAGCCTTTCAGTCTGGATGAAATTGAGCAGGTGGTTGAGCGAGCGGTGGCGAGGAAATAGCCAACCGGGAAGTCACCAGCCGAAAGCCGCCGCCGGAATCCAATCCCAAACAACTAATTCTTTGACCTGGTCTTGAGGTCGGCGATCACTCTGGTAATCTGTGGGGCGTTCGGCGCCGAAGGCACATCTTTCAAATACTGTTCAAGAGCCCTCTGCGCATCACTAAATCTTTGCTGCGCGTAATAGAGGTTTCCCAGCAGCAACTGCGCTGCGCCCGCCGATTGGCCGCCCAGCTCGTAGGCGCGCAACAGCTCGTGCTCCGCCGCGCTCGGTTGCTCCAGCAGCATGAGAGCCGCTCCCAGTTGCAAATGCGAGTTCGCCGCATCATCAATCGCGATGGCCTTTTGCAACTCAGTAACTGCCGCCCCGAATTTGCGTTGACGATTCAGTACCACTCCCAGACAGAAATGCATGTCAGCCTGGGTTGCCGGTGGCAGGGTCTTTGACTCGAGCGTAGACCGGTAAATCTTCTCGGCATCGGAGAGTTGCCCGGCTCCCTCTAATGCCCTCGCATAGGCCAGCCGCACCTCCAGCATTCCATGGTTCTCCTCGTATAACTTTTCCAGGATATCGAGGGCTTCCTTGTACTTATGCTGTTGGGTAAGAACAATCCCGAGATTCAGGCGCGGATGAAAGAAGCGCTTGTTGATTTCTGACGCCTGGCGGAAGTTGGCCGCGGCTTCATCCAGCCGGTTAAGCTTCATGTAGACCACGCCCAGATCATTGCGGGCTCTGACGTATTCCGGATAAATCCTGATGGCTTCCTGCAAGCTGCCGATGGCGCCTTCGAGCTGACCTTTGCCGATGAATTCCATCGCGCGTTGATATGCGGCGTGCGCCTTTGACGGAACATTGCTTTCCAGAGTAGCCGCGTCTATCACACCATTGGCGGGCTTTGCCACAGCCGCCATGGGTTTGAGGAACACGAAAAATCGGCCGGGGCTGTTCTTTTCAATTCTGAACGCTGAGCTCGTGGTTTCGAATGTCTGGTCGTCGCCCTTGATCGTAACGGTGTAATTCACTGCTCCCGCGGTCGGCGTTCGCATTGAATATATGCCGCTGGAGTTAGTGAAAACGAGCTCGGTGCGGCCCTGGTCGGAGACAACCGTCATCATCAACGCTCGTCCAGGAATGCCGCCATTTGGCATGAAGATCTGAACCGAAGACGGAGGCGCCCCAGTCCCAGAGGTCGTCTGAGCCAGCGCGCTTTCCAAAGGAACGAGACAGAAAATCGCGAGGACTAAACCTGGAAGTCCTAAACCAACCCTTCGCATAGTCCGCCTCCTTAACAAGGCTTTTTCAAGTAGCGATGACTATAAGCCCATGAGGGCGCGTTGTCACTAGTAAATGAGCTCGCGCCTCCGTTAAAGGGCCACGCCAGCTCGAATTTCCGCAGGTTTCCACGGCGGCAAACTTTTGCGCGCAGGTTTCTCTTTCTTCAATCCCAGCGCCCAGTCGGCTTGCATCAGCGTGTGTATGTCGCGCGTGCCTTCATAGATCACCGCGGCTTTGCAGTTGCGCAGGTAGCGCTCAACCGGATAGTCGTTTGAATACCCGTTCGCGCCGTGAACTTCGATGGCCATCGACGCCGCTTGCTCGCTGCGCACAGTCGCTTGCCATTTCGCTAAACTGGTCGCCCGGCCGCTCGGCTGGCCCTGGTTCTTCAACCAGCCGGCATTCAGCCAAAGCAAGCGGCTCATCTGATAGTCGGCTTCCATGTTGGCGATCTTTTGTTTGACGAGTTGGTGGTTAGCGATCTTCGTACCAAACGTCTCGCGCGTATTCGCGTAAGCGATTGAGGCATCGCGCGCTGCGCGAATCACCCCCGTAGCGCCAGCCGCAACCGTAAATCTTCCCTGTTCGAGGGCGAACATCGCAATCTTGAATCCTTCGCCTTCTTCGCCAACCAGGTTACCTTTCGGCACGCGCACATCCTGCAAAGAAAAATATCCGGTGTTCCCGGCGCGGATGCCGAGCTTGCCGTGCAGCGTTCCCGAAGTGAAGCCTTTCATCGTGCGCTCGACAATAAAGCAGGACATGCCTGAGTGATCACGCTTTCTTTTCTTTTCTTCATCGGTCCAGCAAAAAAACAGGAAGTTGTCAGCCGTGTCGGCGAGACTAATCCACATCTTCTCGCCATTTAAAATGTATTCATCGCCTTTGCGCCGCGCCGTCGAGCGCGCGCCGACCACGTCCGACCCCGCGCCCGGCTCAGTCAAACCGTATGTCGCCAGCTTTTCGCCTTTCGCTTGCGGCACCAGATATTTTTGTTTCTGCTCTTCCGTGCCCCAGGTGTAAAGCGTCAGCGAATTCAATCCCGTGTGCACCGACATCGCGACGCGCATGAATGTGTCCACCGCTTCCAGTTCTTCGCAGACCAGACCGAGCGAGATGTAATCAAAGCCGGCGCCGCCAAACTCTTCGGGAATGCAAACGCCAAGCAGGTTCAGCGCGGCCATTTTGTCGAACACCTCGCGGTGAAACTCCTGTTTCTCGTCCCACTCTTTGATGTAAGGCGCAACTTCCTTCTGCGCAAACTCGCGCACGGTTTCGATCAGGGCCTTGTGGTCTTCAGTAAGTTCGAGGTCGATCATGTGAATTCTCTCGTCGGAGGCATTGATTTGGAAATTGACGCGCCATCTTATCCGTAGCGCCACGGCGGGGGCAAGCCACGCCTTCCTTAGGTAGTGGGCCAGTTTGGTTGTGGCACGCGCATCTTACGCGTGATTCACGGGCGAGACGCCCGCGCCACTCTTTCAAGCTTGGGTCTTCGGCTTAAGCAAGGGTAGCTCCAGGTAAGGAAGGGTGCCTTGTCCCTGCCATTCTCTCTGGGCGGCGCGGTCGCTTGCGCTTTGCTATACTGCGCCGCATGGTCAAGAAAGCGGCAGCA
>DATGVD010000215.1:0-2821 GCA_035300785.1 Pyrinomonadaceae bacterium
GTTAACAGGTGTTCAGAGTACCAACTTCAGTTGGGCTTTTCCTTGCCAAATAAATACCCGACTAAAGTCGGTACTCTAAACACCGCTTGCGCGGATCCCGTGTTGTGAATACTGAGTCAACAATAGCAACATCATCCGAAGGCCTTGTCCGCGGCATACGCAAATGGGACCTCGTGGCCGTTGCCATTAACGGCATCATCGGCGCCGGCATTTTCGGGTTGCCGGCAAGAGTCTATGCGCTGATCGGAACCTACAGCCTGATCGCGTTCGTCGCGTGCGCGATCGTCGTCACGCTGATCATCCTGTGCTTCGCTGAGGTCGGTAGTCGCTTTGACGAAACGGGCGGGCCCTACCTTTACGCGCGGGAGGCGTTCGGCCCCACAGTGGGTTTCGAAGTCGGCTGGCTGAGCTGGTTGGCGCGGCTGACCGCGTTCGCTGCCAATTGCAATTTGATGGTGAGCTATCTGGCCTTCTTTTGGCCCGGCGCCTCTGCTCCCCTGCAGCGCGCCATCATCATCACGGTGGTCGTCATTTCGCTGGCCGCAATCAATTTCATAGGCGTGCGTCAGGCGGCGATTGCCAGCGATTTCTTCACCATCGGCAAGCTGATCCCACTGCTTATCTTCATCGCCGCGGGACTCTTCTTTCTGAAGCCGCAGGCTTTTGCTTTTGGCCCGCGACCGTCCACCGGCGCGTTTTCACAATCGGTCTTGTTACTTATTTTTGCTTTCACCGGATTTGAGATGGCGGCGATCCCTGCCGGCGAGGTTCGCGATCCACGCCGCAATTTACCGCGAGCGCTGCTCATCGCCACCGCAGTGGTCGCCACGACTTACATCCTGGTTCAGATCGTTTGCGTCGGGACCCTGCCACAGTTGGCGAGTTCCACCAAACCGCTGGCCGACGCCGCGCAAAACTTCATGGGTACAGCCGGCGCCGCAATCATTTCCGCCGGAGCAATCATTTCGATTGCCGGCAACTTAAACATCCTGGTCCTCTCGGGATCGCGTCTGCCGTTTGCTTTCGCCGAGCAGAAACAATTGCCCAGGTTGGTTGCCCGGGTTCATCGCCGGTTCCTCACGCCGCACGTCGCGATTGCGATTACTGCTTCTGTCATGCTCATCTTTACGCTCAAGAGTTCATTTGTGGCGGCCCTGACGATTAGCGCGATCGCCCGGCTGGTTACTTATGGAGTCACGTGCGCAGCTTTGCCGGTATTACGCCGGCGTTCCGGCGTGTCTCCGGCAATGTTCCGGGTGCGCGGTGGGTCGGCAATTGCGGTTGCCGCACTCGTTCTGGCCGTCTGGTTATTGGCGCACAGCACTCGGAGCGAGGCTATTCAAGCAACGATTGCCGCGGCGCTGGGATTACTGATCTATCTAGGGTATATGCTAATCATCCGTGTTAGAGAGACTTAAATACTCATCGAGTATTGGTTAGTTTAACTAAGCCCGACTTTAAGCTGGATATTACATTGCGAAACTGTCATAAGATAGAATGGTAGTGTGGTCTATTGGCAAAAGTTCGATCCAGACGAATTTGAAATTGAGTTTGACGAAGACGAACTTTCGCAACACGGCATCACAGTCGATGAAGCGATTGAAGTGATCTGGAACGGTTTCGAGGTACGCCGAAATAAGCGTCACAATGTCGGCTATCAAATTACCGGCATCACTGATGGGGGCCGTTTGCTCAGATTGATTGTCTATGAGAAACGAACAGGCGTGATTCGAGTAATAACGGGATGGGATTTATGAAAGAGCGAAAGAGACTTTCGAATGCAGAAGTCGAGTTAGGCCTCATCGAGGATTCGAGGAACGCCGATGCCTGGGGGGCGCCGATTACCGTACCGCCGAGCAGAGCGCAACGTCCTCAATGGTATGGCCAACTAAGGCACCTTGAGTTGGCGGCGAAGTTTTACGTGCTCTCAGTTCTGCACAGGCTAGGAGCTGAGGCAAGTCTAACTTACGCGCAACCCGATAATGTTGATATCGCGGCTGTACGGCAATCGGGTGAAGCATTCACCATCGACGTCAAGACACTCACAGGTACGTCGCAGTGGCCCGTTGAAAAGTTCAGAGCGCGAAAGCATCATTTTCTAGTATTTGTCTGTTATCAAGCGAAATGGCGCGATCCAGAAGTAGTTCCTGATCTATACATTTGGAAGTCGGAGCCTCTAAAGGCATTCATTAGGCGCGAAAAAACCACAAGCGTCTCCCTCGAAGATCTCGCTTCGAAGTTAGACCCAACTGTGGCATGGGAGCAATTTGCTGCTTGAACCGGAAACTGCCATCGGTGGTCTTTGATTCCTTCCGCGTTTACTTAACTTCATAAACCACGCGGCCGTCCATGATCGTCGTCACGACTTTCGCCTTCTCGATCTCTTTCGGATCGATTTTGAAAATGTCGCGCGAGAGAATTACGAGGTCAGCGAACTTGCCGGGCAAGATTGTGCCTTTTTCCTTTTCCTGAAACTCTGCGAACGCTGAGCCGACAGTGTAAGCACGCATCGCTTCTTCGACTGAAACCTTCTGTTCCGGAATCCAGCCACCGGGGTGTTTGCCGTCGAGCGTGCGGCGAGTCACCGCCGCGTAAATGCTGAGCATTGGATCGAGCGGCGCTACGGTCCAGTCGGTACCAAACGCCAGCGTTGCGCCCGAGTCCAGCAGGGAGCGAAACGCGTAAGTCGTCTTTGCCCGTTCATGGCCGATGCGCTTTTCCGCCCAGCGGCCGTCGTCAATCGCGTGATACGGCTGCATTGAAGCGATGACATGATCGCGGGCGAAGCGCGAGATGTCCTGTGCGCGCAGATGCTGAGCGT
>DATGVD010000216.1:0-10935 GCA_035300785.1 Pyrinomonadaceae bacterium
CCGATTCCGGATTCGCCAAAGGCCGGATAACGATGAGTCGATGAAAGCAGAACGCGCATGTCAGGGTTGGTGAAAGGCGATTTTAGAAAAACGAATTCTGTTCTTCTCTGCGCAATCTCAGCGTTCTCGGCATCTCTACGGTGAGTGTTTGATTAATGAGATTCACCGCAGAGACGCAGAGTTCGCAGAGGTTGCGCAGAGATTAGGCAGTTCCACCGGCCACACTCAGTTCAATGCTGCCGACGGAACGCGTGTCGCTGGCCCAGCTATTCTTATAGTCTTCAGTGCCGCGCATGAAATCGTATTCTTCCAACCCGAGCGCGCAGCCCAGCTTGATGCCCGCATTGATCAAAAGTTTCCCGGGCGAGCAATGAGCCACAGAAGGGAGAAAGCCGCCGTTCCATGCTCCCAGGCTCTGGTCTCCCATCGTATAGAGGTCGATTGCAACAACCTGCTCGCCGGCTGTCAAAGCGCAGGCGCGAACGATCCCCTTATTGAAGAGATCAGGAATGACCTCGCGGGTGAATGTCTGCGCCGCCCGGGACTCGAAGCACGATCCGGCCGTCTGCCGCGCCAGGTGCAGCGAAAGGAAAACGTCCGCCAATTTGTTAGCCGGAAAGCTTCCGGGCACGAGCTCGCTCACGAAAAAGTTGCTGTCGCCCGCCAGAGCTTCCAGCCGCTTGAGGCGTTTGCGAAATCTGCTGACTTTCGTTTTCAGAAAATCATCGTACGTCATCGGCAGGCGCAGGTAATGGCAGCCCACCATTTCGCGAAACGCGTTGTCGGCCTCACTTCCATTTTTCTGAGTCTGAAGCGCGCGCATACAATTCGAGTCGCGCCGAATGTGCCGCAGCATCAGACGCCGGTAACCATTTGGCTCCGCGCGCGCGTGATCCAAAAGGCTTGCAACCACGGCGAAGTCATCGCGAACGACGATGGCGTCACTGTAATCCGTCAGGTAGCTTGGGAACGTCGCCACCCTGCCGTCTTCGATCAGCACGAGCGGCAGGATTCCGGCCAACGCAGCTCTCCTGCGCGCGATGATTACGTGCGGCTGGAATGATGGATTGGCAGAACAGCTCGCGACAAACCACTCCGCCGAACTGAAGGCGCGATTGCAGACGGAGCGCGCGAGCAGCGCGTTCCACTCATCGGCCAGGTGCACGATTTCAGACAATTCGGTGAGCACCTGAAGAGACAAAGACTGAGACTCGATTGATGCGCGCGCCTGCATTTTTTGATACCGGGGAAACTTCGATACTGTTAACTTCATTTCGACTATGCTTCGCACCGTCATCCCCAACCCTCTTGCTCCCTCTCCCTTTGGGAGAGCGTTGGGGTGAGGGCCTGAGCGTAGACCCTCCCTGATTTCACGTTGTCACCCGGCAAGCACGACTGAAGAGAAAAACTCTTCGACCCATGCTTCGCACCCTCATCCCCAACCCACTCCCAGAGGGAGAAGGGAGCAAATCCAAACGTAGTTTTCCGGACTCCAAAATCACCCCGCCCGGCCATCGACACAGGCGATCCACGAACCGTCTTCACAAAGGTGAGCATCAACGTGGTGCATACCAACCGCATTCCATCCGGCACCACTGGCCACGAGTATCGGACTCGTTCGCACTTCTTCTTCGACGTAGCTGGTGGCGGTCAGCTGTTGAATCTCGAAGGCGCGAACCTGCGTCCCATAAACCGGAGCGCAGTCCTGCGAAAACCGGATCAGTTTTCCATCGAGCGTCAGAACTCTTCCAGCCGGCCGGGCGTTGTGCTTGTTCCCACTCACGATCGGGTTCGCCGGATGTTCGCGCCACGGGCCGAAAAGTTCATCCGCGAAATAAAGCCGCAGCGTGTCGTGTGAATAAGGAGTCGTGCAGGCCAACATCCACCACTTATCTTCGCGACGAAAGATGGAAGGATCGGCGTAACTTCCTTCGACCAGCGACGCAACCGGCGACCAGCGCGTCGGAAAAGTTTCCGCGCGGTACAAACGCAGCGCCTGCGCGCCCAAAGTTTCAGGGAGCAGGTAGCACTCGCCCCCCCATTCAAAGACGTATGGATACGAAAGGTGAAAAGGCTCCGCGAGCACGATCTGCTGGTACGTCCAACTCAGTCCGTCGCTGCTGGTCGCCAGGCCAATCTCGCCCCTTTCGGTCGCTTGATTAAGAACTTCAAAGAACATGTACCAGCCGCCGGCGCGCCGCACCATGAACGGATCGGCGACGAAGCGAGCCGGCACGTCATGCACGCTCGCGCTGGTCAGAATCGGATTAACGACGCCGTTTGCCGGGCCCAGATCCAGGGGCGATGCGCCGGTGTAGATTCCGATTGACCACATCAATTTTCAGCCATGAAAGAGCCGCCGGGCCACGCCGGGCGAGTCAAACACTTTCAGGGATTGTTCGACCCTCGTCGACAGGTCGCTCCCTTTGCGGCCTTTCGTTTCCGGCCAACCACCCAGCGCGCGCACGCCCCGCTTCGTAATGATGCAGGATGAATCGCAGATGTCTTTTTTTCGACGGGGTTCGTATTTCCCGTTGTAGTTCCAGCGGTCGTCGTGGCCCAGAAGTCTCAAGGTATCGTCTTCATCCAGTTCGCAAACCGCGCGGAACGCGCTGGCGAAATCGTGTTCCCGGCACTTCAACAGGTTCGCCTTGATATCTTCGCGAGTCAAAAATATGTCGCCATCCAGAAAGATGAAAAACTCTTTGATGTCGCCAAACATCTCGACGCCCCGATTGAAGCCACGACTGCCGCCGGCTCCGGCCGGAGCATTCAGAAATTCGTAACGGCAGTGGGGCGATAAAGTTTTTGGATCCACGCGCGGTGCGTCGCCCTGCTCAACCACCAGCAGCGCCACCGCCGGCAGTTTGCGCGCATAGTAATCGACCAGAAAACTCAGATTCCGGCGGGCGGCGTTATTGCCGCCACGTTGGGAGATGATCAGCGCCGTAGCTTTCAGAATCTCATCCATCTCCGGTCCCCAGAGCACCAGCGATTCCTTCAGCCACCAGAGATTCATCGTTTCCTCTCGCACGTCCGAGAAATCTTCTTCGACCCAGGCCAGATGCGGCATGAAGCAATAGCAGTTGAACTCGCGTTGCAGCGCGCGCGTGTTCTCGTCCAACACGGTCAGCGCCTGGCGATTCAAATCGATGTAACGATCGAAGATCGTTTGCTTGAGCGCGTAAGCGTAGGTGGACAGCGAATGCGTGACCCGCATGACGTTGTCTGAGACTTGCTGCGGCGGCTCCTGATGAATGGCGCCGAAAAAAACCATGTCCCAATCATCGGGGAGTTGATCGCTGAAAGCGGCAAACCTGGCGTTGAACTCCGGCGCCAGCACGGCGTCGTCTTCAAAAATCAGCACGCTCGGCCACGCCTCGGCGCGGGCCTGCTCAACCACGGCGAGATGACTGCGCAGGCAGCCATAGGCGCCCGGAAAGTCGTCCCAAGAACCTGGAATTGCCATCCCGCTACCGTCCGCTGCGGGAAAGCGGACTACCCGCTTGAGATCGTGTTCGGCAAATTTAGCCTGCATCTGCCGCCAACGATCTGCGCGCTTGTCCAGGTTGATGCAAACCTGGTGGGGAAAGAAATCGTCAAGCTTCATTTGAGCGATCAACCTTCGTTGGATCCCTTCAGCTGTTGATCCGGGCCCTCCCTAACCGCCACCACCCCAGCCGGGCTGCCCGTCTGGGGACCCCGGGGCCGGGCTTCTGACAACGTCTATCTCAACAAATTCCGTTCGCGCACAAATTCCTGCCACGCGCTGAGGGTTTCTTTCATGTCGTCGGTTGGCGAATGGGGCCAGATGGTCAGCTGTCCGCACTCGTCGCGCCCGCGCGCACGGACCACCGGATTAATTGTTTTCTGAAATTGCGGTGTCACAAATCGAACGATGAAGCCGATGCGCTTGTCGTCTGAGTCGTTCGCCAGCGATCCATGGACGATGTTGGCTTGATGCAAAGACATCTCGCCGGACTTGAGCTCGATGTCTTTGGCGCGGGAATCGTCCGCGTCGAGGCTGTACGTCAGGATGTTGTTCTCGATCGCCGTCGCTTTGTGCGGCTGAATTCCGTCGCGATGCGATCCGGGGATCACGCGCATGCAGCCGCTCGCGCGCGTGCTGTCGCTCATGGCCACCCACGCGCTGACCGTCGGCGCCGATTCCCGGCTCGTATATTTATAATCCTGGTGCCAACTGACAAACGAAGGGTCGTGCGCATGCTTGCATAAGATTAAGGTGGCCTGCACCAGCACCTCCGGCCCCAGGATCGCCTGCACCGCGTTCAGAATTCCAGGTTGGGTTGACAGATCGAAAGCCCAGCGGAAAAACAGATGGGTCATCGCTGCGTATTCCACCCTGCGCCCGAGCAGAGTTTCCAACTCTTCGAATCCGGCGCGAAACTTTTGCGCCTCGCCGGTCGACATGATACGAATCGGATGCACAAAGCCGTCCCGTTCGTACCTCTCGATCTGCTCTCGAGAAAGACTGCTAACCATCTGTTTTTCCATTCGTGATGACGCAACAATGCTGCCGGGAAAAGGGTTCGACCGGGGTTCGAATCTCGCCGTGGGGGAAAAGGCTCTGAAAATATTCCGGAGTGTAAAAAGCCAGATATCCTCCTTCCGGATTTCCGCGAAGATCTTCCAGCCGCTCGCTTTCGATTTCCAGTTCGCCGTTCCGGAGTGCACACCAGCGCGCGCCGCCAACGCCGGCGACCTGCGTGTCGATCTCGGTTAGGCTCAGGTCCGGCGCGCGCATTTCAAAGTAGTACTTCAAATTGCTCACCTGCGAACCGGGCGGAACGTAATTAGGATCGAAAAAAGTAAATGCCAGCCGGCCACCACGGTTCAGCAGTTGTTCGAGATTCTTTACGAGGTCGAGCATCTCGCCCTGCGGCGTGTGCGTGAACACCGATAGCGCGAGCACAAAGTCGAACCTGTGTCCATTCAGGGGAATCGCCAGGTTGCGAATGCCGTCCGGGTTGTACTCAAAGTTGTAGCGATCGTAAAAGATGAAGTGCGCCGCGGGCGCCGCCTTCCGGCCCGCTGCGATCGCGTCGCGCGAAACGTCGACGCACCAGTACTTGTCCTTGTCGATCGTTGACCTGGGATGATGCACAACGTTTCCGATATTTCCGCCAAAATCCAAAACGCTTTTCCCTTTCCATTTCGGACTTCGCAGTTGCGCATCGAAATACACGAACTGTCCATCATTGCGGGTAATGAACGACATAAAAGTTAATTTCGCGCCGCGCTGCGCGACAGACCGGCGCGCTCTACCAGCGCCTCTTTCTCTTTGACGAGCGGCAGCACATCGCGGCCAAAGCGAATCATCTCTTCGAGCTTGGGCCAACCTGAAAGTATGAATTGCGAAACGCCCGCGTCCCGGTATTCCATGAAAGCGTCGGCAATTTCTGCGGGCGTGCCGACCAGCGCGATCGCGGTCGGGCCAATGTACGGCACCGCGCCTGTCCAGAAAGTCGGCGTCGGCCACTCTTCCGCGGCCAGCGCGTAAGTCGCTTTGATGGAACTCGAGTCGGTGCTCGTGACAAACTCCTGCTCTTTTTCCTTCGTGTCCAAATCCGCGAGCAACGCTGCGGCTGCGTCTCGCGCCTCAGCCCGCGTCGGTCGCGCGATCACCGACAGACGCAATCCAACGTCGATGCCCTGCTCGGAAATCCGCAAAGCATCCGGCCGGATGCGATCCGGAATATCAGCCAGACGCATCCAACAAGTTCCCTGCCGCAGCGCCAGCTCTTGCGCCGGTGGCGAACTGCCGGCAATGAAAATCTCCGGAGACCGGCGATTGGCCGAAACAAAGGGCGTGGTCAGCTTTCCGTTTTCGATTTGGTAATACTTGCCCTCAAAGTTCACTGCGCCATTGCGTTTCCAGAAGGCGTGGCAGATGGAAAGGAATTCCTCGGTGCGTTCGTATCTTTCATCGTGCGACAAAAAATCGCCGTACGATCGTTGCTCTTGCGGCGAGTAGCCGGCGACGATGTTCAAAGAGAAACGGCCGCCAATCAACGCCGAGAGAGTATTGAGTTGCTGCACGAAAGTCGTCGGCGACAAAAGCCCGGAGCGATACGCCACGATGAAGGTGATCTTTTCCGTGGCCATGCCCAGCGCCGCCGACAGCAGAATTGGATCAGGCTTGGCGAATCCAAAATCAGTTAGCAGCGAATCGATGCCCGCTTGTTCCGCCTGACGGCAGAAATGAACCTGCGCTTCGAGATCGGGCAAACCGATAGCCGGCAGATCTTCCTGCGCGGCCCGAGCCCAGCCGGAAGTTTCCCCGCCAAACGGCAATCTCCAATGAAATCTCAAGGCCATCGTTAATGTTTCTCTAAACCATCGAGAGCAGTTCGTGCTGGTCCGGAATCGCGAAGACATAGCCGCGAAGTTTTGTGGGCGCGTTGCCTGTGCGCCGGCCCGCGCCGCGAAAATAGAAATAACCCTCCAGCCGCCCAACCAGCGGAAATGAGTTCAACTCATCGAACTCGATCAACGGACGATTCTCTTCATCGTGCGCCAGCCGCGCGCGCACTTCACTGCTCGTTTTCCATCCGTCAGTCGTGAAGCGATAACGGAGCGAACCCACCTGTCTTCTGGTCAGGCCATGCAGGTTCGGAACGGAGTGTCGATAGTGATCGCCTTCTGACTCGGCCGGAATGCTGACATGTAGACGGCGAGTTTGACTTTCGTCGTTCCAGGCGCGCACCCCGTAGCGGACACCGTCGATGATTCTGATCTCCATCTCGATTCCGCCGCCGGTCATCCGCCGCGCATTTTCCTGGGCCAACAGTCCATCAACGCGGCGCAGCGAAGCGTTAAGCCGGCCGGCGATCGCTTCGCGCACGATTGCCGGATCGTTTGTCGATCGATAAAGGGCGATTGCCCGGTCGAGTTCCCCGTAAAGTGTCTTGTAATAGAGCCGATCGAGCGGCTCGTTCTCGAACTCCGCGCGGGCAATGATCGAAGCCCGCATGCTCGCCGGATCGCCGTAATACTCTTCGGCATAGTCCGCGCCGGCGTTCATCAGCTCATCAAAAAGATTCGCGAACTCGGCAATGAATGTCCTGACTTTCGCTCGCTTGCCGGCGACGCGAGATTTGTCGCCGCTGAAGACGGGGCGCAAACACGCCCGAATCGTCTTCGCGTGTCGAGCGCGCGGCGCGGCGAAGTACTTTCGCGGAAATTTTCCGAACAGGCCAAATACATCCAGCACGGAAACGCGCTCGACCACGGCCCTGGCCACCATTACCGGCCCCGGATTCCTTAACGCCGCCATCTTCATGATCAGTTCCGCGAAGCGCTGCACCAGTTCAGGCGTTTCGGTTTGGATGCGCCGGGCGACTTCCATTTTCAGGCCCGCCGCGGACAGCAGCATCAACTGTAGATGCTTTTCATAGGTCCGCTTCATTTCTTTCGGGACGTCGATCCATTTCACGCTAAGGGCTTCGCGCTTCGATCGCGGAGTGTTACGCAGCAGCCTTCGGTAAACCGGAACCAATTGCGCGCTGCGCTCGAGGTGTTCAGCGCCAAAGGCGAATTCAACGTAGTCAAGCGTGCGAATCGGAGCAGTTCGCGGTTGCGACGATTGCGTCGGCAGGTCGAGCATCGCGCCGCTCATTTCCATATTCGACGAGGTCAGTGCGCCGTGAATCGTTCGCCAGCGAAAACTCTCGGCCGCGATCCGCGCGTGGTCGTCGATGACGCGCAACATCGTGCCGCGCACATCCGGCAGCTCGGCGCCGGTGCGCTGGTCGCGACGCGTTATCAGCTGTCCGGTGGCGCGGGTCATGCGCACAAACTTTTCCAGCAGCGCGCGCCCCGGCGTGTGCCGGGACATCAAATGGCCGGGACGAAGCTGCGCGCCGGCCCGCACCGCCAGCGCGATCGGTATTTGTTGTCCCCTGGGCGTGGTTACGTGCAGTCCCTGATCGATGATCGCGACCACGCGCGACGCGCCCATCGTGAATAGATTTTCGTTTACTTCTCCTAACAATGCTTCAGACAAACAATCGTCCAGATGGACCGCGCCATGCGAATGAACAAAGTCGTCCGGGTCGTCGTGCTTGAACAGCGGCGTGAACCCGACGCCTTTAACGTAAAGATTTCCGTAAGGCAGAAAGCCGGCGCGCCCGGCGCCCAGGGCCGGACTAACGCCTTCGCCACCGTACCGGTCCGCATACATCGTGAGCGTTTCCTGTCCGCGAACCTCGTCTTTTGGCTGGACGGCGCGGAAAGAAAGGGCGTTGATCAGCTGCTCGTGAAGTTCCGCCGTCAGCTCGTTCGAGCGCGGGACATCAAAGCCAAGCCTTCTCGCCAGATCAAAGTTGCACCAGATCACTCGGCCTGGCGCCCTGACAACGGCAAACTCGGCAAACAGATCCGGTCCCAGAATGTCCATAGCTTGCGAGAGTCGCACGCCGTTTCTGGCAAATTGTTTAGACTCGATTCCAAGGCGGCGAAACATCAAAGCGTCCTGCGTCCGCCGGCGCGCGGCAAATTCGGCAGGCGGCGGCCAGGCTTCCGCGGGCAGATATCGTCGCGCGCGCCTGAGGCCGCGCGCGGCGATCGCTTTGGAGCGGCTGGGAATGGGCAAAAGCATTTTCTTTTTGTTACGCGGCTGCCGAATTGTTTTTTGCGCCCTCCCTCACCGCCTCCACCCCAGCCGGGCTGCCCCTCTGGGGACCCCGGGTCGGGCTACTGCCCCGAACCTCCATTCTTCTAATCAACGGCAAGATCTCGCGGCCAAAGAAAGTCATTTCCTCGAGGTCCGGCCAGCCCATGAAAAGAAATTGCGAAATGCCGATGCTTCGGTATTCCATGATCGCGTTCGTGATCTCAACGGGGCCGCCCACCAGCGCGATCGCCGGCGCGCCCAGGTAAGGAATCGCGCCGGTCCAAAGATACGGCGTCAACCACTCGGACTCGTTCGCTTCGGCCAGCGCCAGCGTCGATTTGAACGCGACCGAATCCGTCTTTTCAGCAAAGTCTTTTCCCGGCTGTCGTGATTGACCGCGCAAAACTTCGATCATGGCGTCCGCATCGAACAGCGCCTGCTCGCGGGTTGGCCGGGCCAGAATCGAAACCAGGAGTCCGACCTCGATTCCTTTCTCGACCAGCGGCGCCACGTGCGGCCGCAGGTTCTCCGGCGTGTCGGCGAAGCGCCAGAGACAATCGGCATGCTTCGTCGCGAGCTGCTCAGCCAACTCTGAGTTACCGCCCAGAAAGATCTCGGGCGCGCGGCGGTCGGGCGAAACAAACGGAGTGTTCAGGCGGCCGCTCTCAATCTTGTAGTACTTGCCGGAAAAATTAACTTCGCCGTTCCGGCTCCACAACGCGCGACACACGGTCAGGAATTCATCCGTGCGTTCGTATCTTTCTTCGTGATTGAGAAAATCGCCGTAGTAGCCGAGCTCCTGCGGCGTGTGGCCGGTCACGATGTTGATCGAGATGCGGCCGCCGGTTAAGGCCGAAACTGTATTGACCTGTTGCACGAACAATGTCGGTGACAGAACCCCGGGCCGCGCGGCTACCATGAACTTGATCCGTTGGGTCTTCATGCCGAGGGCCGCAGAGAGCGTCATCGGCTCAGGCCGGGTAAAACCAAAGGCCATCAGCAGCGAATCTATTCCGCATTCTTCGGCCCGGAGACAGAATTCAACCTGGCGCTCCAGACTGAGCAGTCCAGCCATTTCGGTGGTGGCTTTGGTCCTGCGGAGTTTGTCGCCAACCTGCGACAGGCTCCAATGGAATCGCAAAGGCATTTCGGCCTTTCCTTATTTCTAACTTTGCCAATGACCCTACGGGCCCATCTCATCTAATCGCAAGCGGACCAGGCTGTGAATGCGACGAGCGCAGTTGACATAGTTCGCGAGTTCGCTGCCCATTGGATCTTCGACGTCGCCGTCCGGATCCAGGCACAGCGTTTTTCCGGCCGCCGCGGGCGCGATTTCGATCACGGCATTCCGGTGCGCCTGAGTCATGCAAAAAATCTTCTCAACTCGATGGGCCAACTCGGCCGTTAAATTACTTGCCCGGTGTCCGTTCGCGGAAATCCCTATCGAGTGCAGCGCCTGTTTTGCTTCAACCGTCATCGGTGCTCCCTCGCGCGCTGAGACCCCGGCGCTGAGCGCTTGCACGCGTGCTGCCGCCGCCGACGGTATTCGCAGCCGCCTGGCGATCTCGGCATTGCCGATCGCCGCGGCCATCGGCGAACGGCAGGTGTTGCCGCTGCACACAAACAAAATTATCTGTCCGATCTTCTTGAACTCATCGGCGCCGGCGGCCATCTGGTTGCTGAAACCAACATCGGCCACGGTCGGTTCCAGGCCAACGGCCGCCCGCGCGTGTTCCTTCGCCAATATTCGGGACAGCGCATACCTGAGTTTGCCGAGATAGAGTTCGAAGTGATGAAGCGGCGACAGCAGCGCCAGCGCGACCACGATCAAACCGGCGCTGGCGAGCTGCGACGTGCTCGGCGGGCGTTGATTGAGAAACAAAGTTAAAGCATACGCGGCCGTCAATCCTGCGAGCATGCTCGAGCCGCAGTGCATTGGCACACAAAAAGTATTTTCGCGCCGGTCGAGGAAAATCAGCGTCGTGCAGATGCACAGGCCGGCGTAGAACAGACCAACCAGCAAAGCCCAGCCGGCTGCTTTGCTCCCGAGAAACGTGGTGAAGCCGAGCCGAAATCCCAACATCTCTTGACCGCGGCCGACAAGCGCCATCGCTCCCAGCGCCAGCAACAAGAGCGGCGCAGCAATCATCTGTTCTTCGACAAAGTAACGCAGGGTGGCGCTATGCTCGTCCGACTTTGCCAGCCTGGTCATGAACTGAAATTTGAAGAAGTAAGCAGTCAGATAAGCACCGACATCGAGTATTGCTGCGAAGCTCAACTTGTAATTCCCGGCATCGCTG